>JACCRA010000102.1 GCA_013813825.1 Pyrinomonadaceae bacterium
AGAAGTTGTCGGTCGGGTAGCGATTGGCGTCCGCCCCCGCAATCACGTTGCCACGCACCACCCCGTCCGGAAAGTACCGCGTGATCGCTACCACTCCCGATCCCACATCGTTTCCATACAACCCATACTCGTTGTGCCGCGCTAAGTTGTTCGTGAACCGAAACCCCGTGTGCGGCCCCGCCCCGACTGAAATCACATTGCCGGAGTGCAGAATCGTGTTGTGGTCAACGGTGATGTCGGCCGCCCGCTCCGTCATCATCAGAAATTCGCCGCGCCCGTTCCACCGCCCACCATCGATGTCCTCGAACAAGTTGTTGCTGATGGTAATGCGCTTGGTCTGCTGGCTCGGATGTGTGTAATCCACACCGAGGATCATAATGCCCGCGCCGGCGTGACGAACGATATTATTGGTGAACTGCACGTCTTCGACCACGCACCAGTTGCACCCGCCTGACTGATTCCTGACCGTGAACAAAATCGCTTCGCCCGTCTGCGCCTGCCTCCAATTATTCTCAAACACGTTGCCGTCCACCACCACCCGGCGCGCGTTCTTCAACTCAAACAAGTTCTTGACGCCCCACCCCGCCGCTCTCCACTCCACCGGCTTGGCGAAGTGATTGCGGCGAATCTCGATGTCGGCCGGCACCAGATTGGCTATCGACGGGTCGTCGCCGCCGAAGATGAGATTCTCGCCGGAGCCTTCGAGGTAATTGTTGATGAGACGAAAGGGGCCGGGACCGTTGTTGCCACCAATGGCCTGCGAATCGAAGGTGCGGGCCTTGAAGTCGGAGACGTGCGAGTTAGTAATATCGGTGTGGGCGGAGTTGAGGAGGATGCCGCGGGTGATTTCCTGTCCGGGAAAGGCGTGGACATAGCAGCGGTCAAAGGAGAGATGGTGCGGCACTTCCGCGAGCGTGTCCTGCTCCGCGCCATAGCTACCCAGCGCGATCAGGTGATAGGTGAAAACTTGAGCATCGACGGGAGCAAACTCGATGCCCTCGAAGCGGTAGTGGTGCGCGCCGCGCATGGGACGCACGGCGTAGCTGTAGGAGGGACTGGTGAGCTTCGGCATCAAGGCGCTCTGGGTCGGCGTGACGCGCACGCCCTCCGGTAGTTCGCTGTGACGCGAGGAGCGAATGGTAATGAACTCGGCCCCGGCCTTGTCCGGCAAGTCGAACGGCCCGCGGTACGTCACGCTCGCCTCCAAGATGATAATGTCGCCGGGTTGTGCCGCATCGAGGGCCGCCTGAAAGTCGGCGGCGGTTGCCGGATAGTGCATCCGGCTGTCGGTGTTCGGTGAGGAAGTGATGTTAAGAGAAGTTCTCGGAAGTTCGGGTTCGTTTGTAGCCTGCACGGTCAGCCCTGTATTTCTGGCTGTCATCGCGAGTAAGAGACCGGCACCGGCCAAAAGGTATTTTCTCATTCAATATCGCCTGCAATCTTTGGGAGTAGGGGGTGGGAGCAAACGTCCGTCCGACATAGCACAGGCATCCTGATGGAGAAGCAGTAATTTGCTTCTCACCTGAACACTAGTGATAAACGCAGCGGTTCCAGAGTAGAGGCACTACGCAAGAGCCTTTACATGGAGATGAATTGTTAGTTTGCTTGTGTCGTGAACCGCGAGAGGTGTTTGGGGTTTTGTTTAATGCGCCCTACTAATTCTCACTATCGCTCCCACCAAAGTTGTCGGGAAAACCGAAGCAGAAGGTAGCACACCCAAAAGACGTAAAGGTTGCAGTAAGATTGCGAGCGTGTAAATAAAGACCGAGATGATTTAATTTTAGAAAATTTTATAGCGGTTTGCGCTTGCATTGCCCCTATGAAAACTAGGCAGCGGTTGCGACGCCCCCCAAAATCGGCACCATATGAAGTAAGGAACTTGGTTACAGGGGCAATTCAACTGCAAACCGCTATAACTTCTCTCATTTAACCATACTGGTTGCGTCTGCCTTTACTAATATCTTGCTGCGTCGAGGGCGAAGCAGACGATCTTGTTGGTTGAACCTTCAAGCAGAGCCGCGCCGAAAAGGAGATCGATGCGACTGCCGTCTTTACGGACAAACTGGCGTTTGAAGGGTGTGCAGGCTCCGGTCTCGGCCATCTCCGCGAAGGCGTTTTCGTCGCGCGAGCGAACATCTGAAAGAGTCACTTGCTCCCAGTGGAGCTTTCCGGCCTGCAAGTCTTCGCGCGTGTAGCCGAGCATTCCGAGGAAGGCGTCGTTGGCTTCGGTGATCCGCCCCTTCACGTCCCAGAACATGATGCCGATCAAGTTCGATTCGGAGAGCCGCCGGAAGCGCGATTCGCTCTCGCGCAGAGCCGCCTCGATGCGCTGGCGTTCGGCGAGTTCCTGCCGCAGCCGGTCGTTGGCCTGTGAGAGTTCCACAGTGCGCTCTCTGACGCGCGCTTCCAATTCGCTCTTAGCCTGATATAGCGTGTCGCCTTCGCGCTCCAGATCGGTGACTTGCAAAACTAAGTCCTGTGCCCGTTGCTGAAGACTTTGCCGCTTGTTGGCGTCGGCCGTGGCATTGAGCAACAGCATCCATGTCGTTCCATCCTCGCCGCGAAACAGATAGACGTCGGCGGATCGGCCGGAATCGGTGTTAACGAATGGCAGGAAGA
>JACCRA010000104.1 GCA_013813825.1 Pyrinomonadaceae bacterium
CTTGAACCCGCACGGCGAGGCCGGAATCCGCGCCGGTATACTCGACCGCCCCGTTCGAGGCCTTGACTGCCTCAGCCATGATCTCCCACGCGCGACCACGATCTAACTCGAAGAACTGCGTCGCGACAGCGACCGTGCTGCTGACGCGGTCGGCGTCCTCGGCATCGATGCGGCGGGCCTCGGCCGCCGCCGCTTCGAGGGCTTCAAGAGCGCGTGTGCGGTCGGGCTTCAATAGCAAACGTCCCGCTTCCGTGTAGCCCCACGTCCGTTGCGCGCGTGTGATCTCGCTCGCGTTGGCGACCAGCCGCAAGACTTCCGCCCCATCCTTCTTCTCCACCGCTTGATTGATTCGGACAAACTGGACGAAAGCGCGCACCTGCCGGCGCAACTCAATGTCTTCGATCTTGGCTGCAATGTCTTCGGCTTGTGAGTCGTTGCCGCGCGCCGCGCGCATCGCCGCCGCCGCATACAGACCGTTGCGGCGTTCGGGGTCGGTGGCCTTGCTCGCTTGATCGAGCGCCTCTTGAATGCCAGCCTGACTGTCTTCGGTTTCGGGGACCAGTCCGCGCGTCAGATCGCGCTCGAAGTCGCGATCTCGTGCCCGGAGATCGGGAGCCAGCGCGGCCATCTGCGCGCGCAGGGCAGAGCCTTTATTCGGATCGATCTGTTCGATAAAAGGTAGCAGGCGGGCGATCACGAAATAAAGCCCTTCGCGTCCCGTAGTCGTTTGGTCTTGATCGGGCGGCGGCACGGGGCGCAAAAAAATCTGCGTCGCCACGTTGGCGAAAGCGGAGCGGACGGGCGCGGGCAGGTCGGGTCTGGTGATGTCGCGGCGGCGCTGCGAGGAAGAGATGCCGCCGCCCCGCTCGAACGCCATGTAGAGGTGCGGCGTTAGCACGTAGGACGAGAGCATTAAAATTGTGTTCGCGTCCGTTGACGGATCAATCGCCGCGCGTGAGAGTAGCGCCACGTACCTTTGATCGGCCGCCGCCGCGTCCTTCTCCCGCAGCACGACGAGAAACTCGACGGTCAACTGGTGCGGTTGTCCTAACGCGGGTTCGGCGAATTGCAGGGCGCGCTCAACTTCTCCGTCGTTTAGAAACTGCAACGCGAGGCGTAGCCGCCGCGCCGCTTCGGGCGGCGTCGCCAGCACGTCGCGCCCCCGCTCCCCGCCTTCGCCCGTGGTAGTGGCCGCATTGGTCCCTGTACCGGTCCCCCCCGCCGCCGCAGTCGCCGCGTCTTTTTCCTCCTGCTTGCGCGTCTCTTCCAACTCACCGAGGAACTGTTCGCCGAGCGCGCGGTCGCGCTTCGCGGCGAGGCGCAGCACTTCGCCACGCATGTTCGGCAAATTCAGATTCGTCGCCAATCGCGGCCCGCCGCTGCCCTGCGTGTTCCGCACCGCTTCGCGCCGGCGCTGATTCTCCTGATCCGCCGCCTCGGCCGCGTCCCACGCGCGGCGGAAGAGAGCGACGGCGCGCTCCCGATCCGTTTCCCACAGCGCGTTCGCGGCTTGCGCCTGCACCCGCGCCTTCAAATTCGGATCGCGGAAACCGCGCGCCTCGTCGGCCAAAGCGTTGACGAGCGAAACCGCCGTCATCCGTCGCTCCGCCGCCAGCGGATCAGTCGCCGCGCCGGCGCTCGCCGCGGTGTTTTTGCCGCCACCGGCCGGCTGCTTATTTTTGTTGGCGACTTGTGCGTTGAAAGGAAAAGAGGCGGCCAGCAAGCAAACTGCGGCCAACGGGAAGCGCGACAGACGACTCATTTTTTTGACTCCTGCGGCGACGGAACGTGCGCCAAGATGAAACTACTATTACTATTACGCGAAAGGCCGATCATGGTTCCACCAAGTGCGGGCGAACTGGGGGCGGGTTTCCAGTCGTGCTGCGGAAAGTTGGATCAACGGGTCTTTGATTGTTAAGTGGCTGCCTATGCTATATCAGCTAGGTAGCGTTGGCAGGCAGCCTGCGCCAAGTTTGTAGGGGCCGGAAAAATTACAGCCTCTACAAACTTTCCCGTGTCGTGCGCTTCCATTTAGATGGCGACGACTTCCAGTTCGGGATCGACTTCTTGTTGGATCATTCCTTCGATAGCCATCAGCGTACCAGAGATCGAACTGGGGCAACTGCCGCACGCGCCCTGATATTTAATTGTCAGCGTGTTCTCCTTGAGGCCGACGATTTCGAGCCAGCCACCGTCGCCGGCCAGCGCCGGGCGAATGCGCTCGTCCAAAATCTCGTTGATGCGGAGCAGTCGCGGATCGTCGCTGAGCATGGCTCCAAGCGCGCCGCCGAGCGCGCCGGCCCCGCCGGCTGCCGCCGCTGCTGCCATCGCTCCGCCCTGTGCGGCTTCAGCCGCACGAATCGGGACGGCGAGCTTCGGCAGCAGTTCGTCCCAATCGGCCGCGTCTTCCTTCTCGACGGTGATCATGCGATCCATGTAGAAGATCGAGACGACTTCGCCCACCTCAAAGAGCGATTTCGCGAGCGGGTCATTGTGCGCCTCGGAGGCGTTTGGAAAAGAGCGAGCCGCGCCGGTCGTGACCGGCTCTTTGAGGACAAATTTAACGGCGTTCGGATTCGGTGTTTCTTCGATGTTGTCAATTTTCGGCATTGAGTTACTCTCCTAAAATAATTGCCCGAGTCAGTTTGTTGCCACGGGGCTAAAG
>JACCRA010000110.1 GCA_013813825.1 Pyrinomonadaceae bacterium
CTCATTCTCTACACTTTTTATTCCGGCGTCGGCCTGCCGCTCCTCATCTGCCTTGCGCTGCTCGCACTGGTCCCGGCCAGCGATCTGGCGGTCAGTATTTTGAATCGCGATCTGACGGTGCTGTTCAGCCCGCGCGTGCTGCCCAAGATGGATTATCTGTCCGGCGTGCCCACCGCCGGAGCGCGGACGATGGTGGTGATTCCGACAATTTTTTCGGGCGTCGCCGCCGTCCGCGAGTTGCTCGACAAACTGGAAATTCATTTTCTGGCGAATCGTGACGAGCAATTTTATTTTGCGCTGCTCGGCGATTTCAGCGACGCGCCGGAAGAAACATTGCCGGAAGATCAGATTATTCGTCAGGCCGCACTTGATGGTGTCGCGGAACTAAACGTACGGCACGCGCGCGACGAAGAGGAAGCGCGGTTTTACGTCTTCCTCCGCCGCCGCCGGTGGAATCCGCAAGAAGCGAGTTGGCTGGGTTGGGAGCGCAAACGCGGCAAGTTGCACGAGTTCAACCGCCTGCTGCGCGGCGCGACGGATACCAGTTACGTCGTCAACACCGCATCGCCGTCGCTGCTCGCGAGCGTGAAGTATGTCATCACGCTCGACACCGACACACAGTTGCCGCGCGACGCGGCGCGCAAACTCGTCGGCGCTGCCGACCATCCGCTCAACCGCCCGCAATTTGATCCGCGCGTCGGACGCGTCACGCGCGGCTACGGCATTCTTCAGCCGCGCGTCAGCATCTCGCTGACCAGCGCCGCGCGCTCACGCTTCGCCCGCATCTTCTCCGGTAACACCGGTATCGATCCCTATACCACCGCCGTCTCGGACGTGTATCAAGACTTCTTTGGCGAAGGCATTTATACCGGCAAAGGTCTCTACGACGTGGACGCCTTCGAGGCGGCGCTCGCCGGGCGCGTGCCGGAAAACACTTTACTGAGCCACGATTTGTTCGAGGGCTTGTTCGCCCGCGCCGCGCTTGTCACCGACATCGAACTGCTCGATGACTACCCGGCACACTACGACACTTATGCCAAACGCCAACACCGCTGGACACGTGGCGACTGGCAGATCGCGCGCTGGCTGCTGCCGCGCGTTCCCGACGCGAATGGCCGCAGCCAGCCTAACCATTTGCCGTTCAGATCGCGCTGGAAAATTTTCGACAATTTGCGGCGGAGCCTCGTCGCCTCGTCAATCCTCTTGCTGCTCGCCTTCGTCTGGTTGCTGGTGCCGCAGGCGGAATTGATGTGGACGCTCTTTGTCATCCTCGTGCTGTGGTTTCCGGTGTACGCGCACATCACCAACAGCCTGCTCGTCTCGCCGCGCGGCATTCCGTGGACCAGTCACTTTTGGAACGTCTGGGGCGACGTTCGCACCAACACCGCGCAGGTGCTCTTGCTCACGTCCTTCATCGCGCATCAAGCCTACCTGATGCTCGACGCCATCGGGCGCACGCTCTACCGGCAATTGATTTCACACCGGCGGCTGCTCGAATGGCAGACGGCGGAGCAGGCCGAACAAACGAGCGCGCACGATCAACGCGCGTTTCTGCGCTTGATGCTGCCGTCTCAAATCGTGGTGCTGGTCATCGCGGGATTGGTGTGGTGGCTGTGGCCTTCGCACTTGCTGCTGGCCGCGCCGTTTCTCACCGTGTGGGCACTGGCTCCGTTCGTCGCGTACCGCATCAGTCGCCGCTCGCTGGAGGCGGCCTCTCCGCTCGCCGCCGCGCAGTCGCAGGACTTACGTCTGCTCGCCCGGCGCACTTGGCGTTATTATGAGACTTTCATCGGCGAGGAAAATCACTGGCTCTCACCCGACAACTTTCAGGAAGACCCGCAACCCGTCACCGCGCATCGCACCTCGCCGACGAACATTGGCTTGCTGCTGCTCTCGACTGTCGCCGCACATGATTTCGGCTATGTCAGCGCCGGGCAATTGATCGAGCGGCTCGAACGCACGTTCGCCTCGTTAGCCAAACTTCCGCGCTTTCGCGGACATCTGTTCAACTGGTACGACACGCGGACGCTCGCTCCGCTTTCGCCGCAGTACGTTTCGACCGTCGATAGCGGCAATCTCGCCGGCCACCTCTACGCCGTCAAGCAAGCCTGCGTCGAGTTGCCGGATCAATTGTTGTTCGGTGATCGCGCGCTGGCGGGATTGGCGGACGTGGTCGCGCTGCTGCGTGAAGAGGCGGCGCAAATCGCCGAGCAACGCGGGCGGACTGAGGCCGTCACGCTCAAACAACTGCGCGGCGAGATCGATGCCTGCGCGCAACTGCTCGCCACCGCCACCGCCGCTGGTCCCTTATCTCTGCCCGATTGCCGCGCGCTCCTCTCCAACCTCGAAGCTCGCGCCGCCGTCGTCGCCGACATCGTCGCCGCGCTTTCGCAGGAACACGGCCCGGTAAATTTCGCTGACTTAAATCATTGGGTGGCGAGTCTGACGCGGCAGGCTTCGATTATCCGCCGCGACCTTGACACGTTGACGCCGTGGGCGGCGATTTTGACGGATGAATTTGTTGACGCGGCCTCTCGAGCCCTGCCGCCGGAAGAAAGCGGGTGGCAAGAATTGTCCGCGCGGCTCGCGGCCATTCCCGCGCCGATGCAAATTCCCGAGCTGTGCGTCGGGGCACTCGAGCAACTCCGAAAAATGGAGGCCGCCCTCTGGCGCGGTCCACGCGAAGCGCCGCCGCAGGCGTTCAGCGATTTACAACTTCTCGCGCACGCCATCGCGCTCGGCGCGCGCGCGGTCGAGACGTTTCTGGCGCGCCCGGTACGGCTCGCGCGCCAGTGCGACGAAATGGCCGAGGCGACCGACTTCCGTTTCCTCTACGACGAGGAGCGCAAAGTCTTCAGCATCGGCTTCAACGTCACCGAAGGAAGACGCGACAATTCTTATTACGATCTGCTCGCGTCCGAATCGCGGCTCGCCAGTTTCATCGCTGTTGCGAAAGGCGATGTCCCGCAAGAACATTGGTTCCGTCTCGGCCGGCAACTCACCGAGGCCAATGGCGGACGCGCGTTGGTCTCTTGGACGGCGACCATGTTCGAGTACCTGATGCCGCTCCTCGTCATGCGCGATTATGACCAGACACTGCTCAACGAAACTTATCAAGCGGTGGTCTCGCGCCAGATCGAATATGGGGCCGAACGCGGCGTGCCGTGGGGCATTTCGGAATCGGCTTACAACGCGCGCGATCTGCAACTCAATTATCAGTACGGCCCGTTCGGCGTGCCCGGCCTCGGACTCAAGCGCGGCTTGAGCGACGATCTCGTGATCACGCCTTATGCCACGGTGCTCGCCGCCGTGATCGAACCACAGGCCGCGCTCGTCAATCTGCGAAGGCTCACGCGCGAAGGCGCGCTCGGCCGCTACGGTCTCTATGAAGCCATCGATTACACCAAAGAGCGCGTGCCGCAGACGCAGAAGCGGGTCGTTGTCCGCGCGTTCATGACGCATCATCAGGGCATGAGTCTCGTCGCGCTTGATAACCTGCTCAACCGCGGCGCGATGCAAGAGCGTTTTCACGCCGATCCGCTGGTCCAAGCTACCGAACTGCTGTTGCAAGAGCGCGTCCCACGCGGCAACGCGCTCTCCCGCCCGCGCTCGGAAGAGGTCGCGGCCGGCCACGTAGTGCGCGCCGTCATCGAACCCGTCACCCGCCTGTACGATGCCGCCGATCTGCCGACGCCGCGCACGCAACTGCTCTCCAACGGGAATTATTCAGTAATGGTCACGACGGCCGGAGCCGGCTATTCGATTTGCGACGGCCTCGCCGTGACGCGCTGGCGCGAGGACGTGACGCGCGACAATTGGGGCAGCTTCTGCTACCTGCGCGACGTGCGAAGCGGGGCTGTGTGGTCGGCCGGTTATCAACCGACGGGGCGCCCGGCCAGTTCCTACGAAGTCACTTTCGCCGAAGATAAAGTTGACCTCCGCCGCCGCGACGCGGGGCTAGTGACCCACACCGAGATTATCGTCTCGCCGGAGGACAACGCCGAAATCCGCCGCGTCTCGATCACGAACCAAACCCAGCGCGTGCGCGATGTCGAGTTGACCAGTTACGCTGAAGTGGTGCTCGCGCCGCACGCCGCCGACGTGGCGCACCCGGCCTTTAGCAACCTTTTCATTGAGACGGAATTTCTCGCCACCGAGAACGCGCTGATCGCCCGTCGCCGCCCGCGCTCGCACAAGGACGCGCCGGTGTGGGGCGTCCACGTCCTCACGGCCGATGGCGAAATTGTCGGTACGATTCAGTACGAGACGGATCGCGGCCGGTTCCTCGGACGCGGCCACACGACTGCCTCTCCCAACGCGATTACGGAAGAACGCCCGCTCTCGAACACCACCGGCGCGGTGCTCGATCCCATCTTCAGTCTGCGCGTCCGCGTGCGTCTGCAACCGTTCGAGACCGCCCGCGTCTCCTTCTCAACCGCTTTCGCGCGCACCCGCGAGGAGGCCGTCCGTCTTGCTGACAAGTACCATGATCCGAGCACCTTCGAGCGTGAGGCCGCCCTCGCTTGGACCAAGTCGCAGGTCGAGATGCGCCACCTCGGCATCGACGCCGAAGAGGCGCACCTGTTCCAGCGGCTCGCCGGCCGCGTGCTCTATTCCGATCCGAGTTTGCGTCCGAGTTCGCACACGCTCTCGCTCAACACCGAAACGCAAGCCAATCTCTGGCCCTACGGCATCGGCGGCGATACGCCCATCGTGCTCGTCAGAATCAGCGAAGCGCAGGATTTGCAAACTGTCCGGCAACTTCTTCGCGGGCACGAGTATTTGCGTCTTAAAGGACTCGCTATTGATCTCGTCATCCTCAACGATCACCCGCCGAGCTACGCCCAATCGTTGCAGGAAGAGATTCAACTGCTGATCCGCGCGAGCGGCTCGCAAGCTCTCGTCGATCAGACCGGCGGCGTCTTTCTGCGCCGCACAGACATCATCCCGGAGGCTGACCGGATTTTGCTCCACGCGGTCGCGCGCGTCGTCATCGTGACGGAGCGCGGGCCTTTCGACGAGCAGTTGACGAGAAAGCCAATCGAGAACTTGCTGCCGCTGCCTTTCGTGCCGCGCGCCGCGCCGCAAAGCTATCCGCAGGCGACGGTAAAACCTCCCGAACTGAGTTTCTTCAACGGCCTCGGCGGCTTCAGCCACGGCGGGCGCGAATACGTCACAGTGCTCGGTGAAGGTCAGTGGACGCCGGCCCCATGGCTGAACGTCATCGCCAACGGGCAGGATTTCGGGTTCCAAGTTTCGGAGACGGGAGCCGGCTATACGTGGTCTGTGAACAGCCGCGAAAATCGCCTCACGCCGTGGTCGAACGACGCGGTCAGCGACACCATCGGCGAAGCGATCTATTTGCGCGATGAGGAGACCGGCACCGTCTGGTCGCCGACGCCGCTCCCCATCCGCGAGACGGAGTCGTACACGATCCGGCACGGGCAAGGCTATTCCGTTTTCGAGCACGTCAGCCACGGCATTTCACAAGAGTTGTTGATGTTCGTGCCGCTCGATGCTCCGGTGAAAGTCTCGCTGCTGCGCCTGCGGAATTTGACCGAGCGTAAGCGCCGGCTGTCGATCACGACTTACTCCGAATGGGTGCTCGGCGTGCAACGCGGCGCGTCCACGCCCTACGTCATTACGGAGATCGATGAAGCCAGCGGCGCGGTCTTTGCGCGCAACCCTTATAACAACGAGTTCACCGCGCGCGTCGCGTTCGCTGACCTCAGCGAACAGCGGCAGCGCAGCGCGACTTGTGATCGGAAAGAGTTTCTCGGCCGCAACGGCTCGCACGCGCGCCCCGCCGCGCTGCGCCGCCAGACACTCTCCGGCCGCGCCGGAGCCGGACTCGACGCTTGCGCGGCAATTCAAGCGGTCATTGAACTGGAGCCGAACGAAGCGCGCGAAACGATCATCCTGATCGGCGAAGGCGCGTCGCACGCGGAGGCGCGCGCGGTGCTCGCCCGCTTTAAGCAGACTTCGAAGGTGTACGAAGCTTTCGAGCAAGTGGTCGCTTACTGGGACCAGATGCTCGGAACCGTCGAAGTGAAAACGCCGGACCCGGCGCTGGACGTGATGCTCAATCGCTGGCTGCCGTATCAGGCGCTGGCCTGCCGCGTCTGGTCGCGCTCGGCATTTTACCAATCGGGCGGCGCTTACGGCTTTCGCGATCAATTGCAGGATGTGATGTCGCTCGTCTATGCGCGACCGGAATTGGTGCGCGAGCAAATTTTGCGCGCCGCCGGACGACAGTTTCCCGAGGGCGACGTGC
>JACCRA010000124.1 GCA_013813825.1 Pyrinomonadaceae bacterium
GCGGAGCCATCTCGCGATAATCAATCGCGGTGGTGCGGCCATCGCGCAGACGGATCATCATAAAGCCGCCGCCGCCCAGATTGCCCGCCGCCGGATATGTGACCGCGAGCGCGAAGGCCACGGCGATAGCCGCGTCCACCGCGTTGCCGCCACGCTTCAACACTTCGACGCCGACCTCGGAAGCGATCCGGCTCGTCGAAGCCACCATCCCACGCCGGGCGCGCACGGGTTGCCGCGAGGCCGCCGCCGCAGCGACGCCGGCTGCCGCATCGCGCAACGAAACGGCCGGCGCGAAGATGAACATGGCAACGAGCAGAATGGCCGTGATGCGCTTCAACGCCATAAGATGTGATCCCTTCGGTTGACTCTGTGATGGGGAGACTCTGAAATTATGCCACGGAAAATGCTCTGGCGGCTACGCGAGTTTTAATTCCATGTACAACACTTCGTCATTCGGGTTGTGGCAATACGGCTCGATCTCGCAAAAGCCAAGCGCGCGATATAAAGCGACGGCGCGCGGCATCAACGGCTGCAACGTGTCCAGCCGCATCCGCTCGTAACCCAACTGGCGCGCCTCTTCGATCACCTTTTCGGCCAGCACGCGCCCGAACTGCGAACCGCGAAACCCCGGCCTGACATATAGCCGCTTCATCTCGCAGACGCCGTCCTCAATTTTTCTTAAAGCGACGCAACCCGCAAGCTGGCCGTCCTTGTCTGCGAGCAGCAGCCGTCCCGCAGGCGGCGCATAATTCCCCGGCAGGCTGTCCAACTCCTCCGCGAAATTCTGGAAGCAGAGACTGATGCCGAGTGCCGCGGCATACTCGCGAAAAAGCTGCCGTGCCTGCTCGACCTCTACTTCACCTCTGGCTTGAATGATCTTCAGGGTCATCTGGCTGATAAATTGGCGGACTGCATGTGAACAACCTTAACAATTAAATTCAGAGCACACCACATTGTTATATGTAGGGGCTGTGGCTTGTCCCAGCCCAGATCGGCGCTTCGCCGATCTCCTGACGTTGAATAGCGGGCGCGTTGATTATCGCGCTGACTCGCGATGGGCTGAATACTTGTCCACAGCCCTGCAAAATCATTCTGTGTCATGTGCCAAACCTGCGTGGTTCGGTCTAGCAAGACAGCCCTTGAGAACAGCAGTCAAAGCGAGGCGATGAGGCCGGCGAGTAGCGCGCCCCGGCGCGGCAGATCGGCGGCGATGATGTGTTCATGATCGGAGTGCGCGCCATCGCCGTCCACGCCGAGGCCATCGAGCACCGTCGCGCCGACGGCGGCGGCAAAATTTCCGTCGGACGCCCCGCCGACGCTCGCCTCGCCCAACTCGAAGCCGAGCGCGCCGGCGACGCGCTTCGCGTGCTCGTACAACATGGCGACGTTGTTTGTCCGCTCAAGCGGCGGGCGATTGATGCCACCTTTCACCGCGAGGCTCACGCGCTCGTCGAAAGGTTTTAGATTTTTTATCTCTCGATTTAAGTATTCGGCGTCGGCATTCGTGCAAAATCGCACGTCGATCTCGGCGTGGGCTTCGGCGGCGACGACGTTCGAGCGGGTCCCGCCGCTAACGACGCCGACGTTCACGCTGATGCCGCTGGCGGGATCATTCAATCGGTGCAACCGCTCGACCTGCCGGGCGATCTCAAGAATCGCGCTCGCTCCCTTCTCCGGCTCCAACCCGGCGTGGGCCGCCCGCCCGCTGACAGCAAGCGTGTACATCCCCGTCCCCTTACGCGCGGTCTTCACGCGCTGGCCCGGGGCCGGCGGTTCCAGAACCAAAACCTGCGCCGCGCCGCGTGCTTCCTTTTCCACTAACGCGCGACCTGTCGCGCTGCCGATCTCCTCATCACACGTCAGCAGCAGCGTCACCGGACGCTTCGGCCAACCCCTGCACGCATAACACGTGTTCAAAGCCCAGAGAGCGAGGGCGCAGTTGGCTTTCATATCGAAGATGCCCGGCCCGTAAATCTTCCCGCCCTCTTCGCGCCACGAAAGTTCTTTAATTGAGCCACGGGGATGGACGGTGTCTGTATGACCGAGTAGCAATAGCGGCGACGGCTCAACGACCGAGCTAA
>JACCRA010000123.1 GCA_013813825.1 Pyrinomonadaceae bacterium
GTGGCGGTCAGGGCGGTCAGAGCTACACGGTGAAGTCGGGCGATACGCTCTCGAAGATCAGCAAGCAGTTCTACGGCGATTCAAGCGAGTACATGCGAATCTTTTACGCTAACCGCGACACGCTGAAGGACCCTGACATGATTCAAGTCGGGCAGGAATTGTCCATCCCGGCCGAGAATGCCTGATGGTGAAAATTGGTGAGGCCGCGGCACAAGCAGTGTTGATTCATTGGTAGCGGCCTGATTGCAAAAAAAGCGAGCCGGTGGGTGGCTTCAGAGTAGAGCTTCGGCGTCTCTGAGTCATCTTCGCCGGCTCGCTTTCATTTGCGCGAAGCGTGGACACCCGCGAAGGTTGCGAGAAAGACTTAAGAGAGCAGGCTTCTCCGGGCAGATTTTTATTTGTGTTGACAGCCCGCAAGGCCACAACTTAGACTGGCAACAGTTCAAGTCGAAATCACCTCACACGATTTTCGGCGCGGCAAGAATCACCGTTGTTCCAATCCGTCGATTCTTTTGGCCCCATCAACAACAGTAGTCATTCGATAAGTGCTCTGAGCACGTTCTCGAAGCTATCCGCGCTCTCCCGACCGAAGGGTTTTCGTCTCTATGGCAGCTTTTCCGCTTTCGCTGGTTTCGGGCGGCACGGATGAGGAATCTTCCGACTCGTTCCAACTACCGCTGGCTGCGATGGTGCGCGCTCTGTGCCGCGCGGCCACGACCGGCTCCGACATTCTGTACGACGTGATGTTGAAGCTGGCCCTGATGGTCGATGCGACGGCGCAGACTTATGGGCTGGCGACTTTCGCGCAGAAGCAGGGCGAGCGCCCTTACCTCAAGTGGGTGGAAGGACTGCAACAGGAAGAGATCGCCGAAGCCGAACAGTTGGTCGCGGACACGCTTTCGCGTCTTGACGCGATGCCCGAGACGAAGGCCGGCGATCACTCGATCTGCCTCGTGCTGGCTGTGCCGACGGCGCTCCGCGAAGGCGTCGCGATCTACGGCCGTTGTGTGCGCCCGCTATCTTTGCGTCAGGCGAGGGAACTGAAGATACTGAGCGACGTGGCGCAGCTCGCGCACGCGCACGCGGCGTTACGCGAAGCACAACAACTTCCCGAAATCGTTCTTAAGGCCGCGCCGGCGGTCGTGTCGGCGACGCTGCCGGGGATGGTCTTCGTCAGCCGCAAAATGTCGGAGTTGGCGCGCTCCGTCGAGCGCATCAAGGATTCGGATTCGACCGTCTTGATCAACGGCGAGTCGGGCACGGGCAAGGAACTGATCGCGCGGGCGATCCATCGCCTCAGCCGACGCACGCAGGCCGCGTTCATTCCCTTCAACTGCACTGCGGCCCCGGCCGAGTTAATCGAGAGCCTGCTGTTCGGCCACCGCAAAGGATCATTCACCGGCGCGCACGCCGACCACGAGGGTCTGATCCGCGCGGCCGAAGGCGGCACGCTTTTCCTCGACGAGATCGGCGATCTGCCCATCGGCTTGCAGCCGAAACTGTTGCGCTTTCTACAAGAGGGCGAAGTCCACACGCTTGGCGAGCGCGAACCGCGCAAAGTAAACGTGCGCGTGCTGGCGGCGACGCACAAAGATTTGCGCCGCGCCGTGGGGGAAGAGAGATTCCGCGAAGATCTGTTTTACCGCGTCGCCGCGCTGACGCTCGATGTGCCCCCTTTGCGCGAGCGCCATGAAGACATCGCCGCGCTGATCTCGCATTTTCTGACGCACTACGCGCGCCGCAACGACCGCGCCGTGGCGGGCATCACCGCCGAAGCGATTCAGGGGTTGCAAAACTACAACTGGCCCGGCAACGTGCGCGAATTGGCGGCGGAGATCGAGCGACTCGTCCTGTACACGGATGAGGGCGCGCCCATCGGCATCGAACACCTCAGCCCGCGCGTCTCCCCGCCGGGAGAGGCCGCAGCCGGGAACGCCGAATCGAGCGCGGCACATCTGGAAAACCTGCTCGACGACTTCGAGCGTCGCGTCATCACCGAAACTCTCAAGCGCCACGATTACAACGTCGCCCGCGCCGCCACCGCCCTCGGCCTCGGCTCACGTCAAACGCTCTACAAAAAACTGAAACGCCTCACCATCAACGTCGGCGACTTCCTCCAAGACGAACAGCAGCCCGGCTGGCAACTCCGCTCCGAGAAAAATTAACGAACAGTTTT
>JACCRA010000168.1 GCA_013813825.1 Pyrinomonadaceae bacterium
GCCTAACAACGGCAGCCACACGACCGCAAGTCAGCGGGCCTCTCATCGCTAGACTTGGCCGTAGCGAGGTTGAATGCGCGGCGGGTGATGCCCGGCGTTAGGTGCTTCATTGTTCCATCGAAAGAGAATCAACCAAATCCTCCGTATGCCCTAGTCGGCGCAACCGCCGGCATTTTTGCTCTCACTATTATCGTCTGGCGGGTCCGCAAGAGAATGGCTGACCGGCAACAATGAGAATCGTTGAAACAGTAGCGAGCACAAGACACATATTTTCAAAAGTGTCTTTGTAGGAGTTACGCAGTTGAGAGGAAAGCGTGGTTCTGTTGGTAGAGAAAACATGATCTACAAAATGACACGAAACAGACACTAAACCTGACTGCCCTTCGTGTCGTTTCGTGCTGTTTCGCGGATCAATTCTTCTCCTTAGTCTGATGTCGAACTGACGCTAACTGATAAAGGTCGGGAAGAGGGCCGTCATGCCGGCGCCGAGCAGAATTGCTAAGACCCAAATCGTCAGGGTAGTGCCCCACGCGGCGGAAGAACTGACGCGCGTGCCCGCGTTATGTAAGCCCTTCGCCGTCAGCCAGAGGCCGTAGAAGGAAAGGACGCCAATGGCGCTGGCGAGGACGAACAGTACCGGATGTTCAGCGGGCGAGAACAGCACGCCGAGGTTATCCTGCAACAGACTGCCCTGCCCGAGGATCGGATGAATGTCTTCGGGCGCTTTAACGTAGAGCAGCACAAGGCTTAATAGTTTTGAGATGACGGCCACGGGCACGGCGGCGTGGACCAGCGCCGCCAGCGCCTGCCAGAAATTAATGCGTCCGCCGAACATCAGGACGCCGAGCAGGTAGAGTCCCGCCAGAAACGACATCAACAACATCACTCCGGCCGCTTGGCTGATGGCTCCGCCGATCCTGTTGATCGGTGATTTAGCGTCGGCGATCTGCTGCGCGCGCATCTTGTCGATCTGCTCTTCCGACACCCAGCCGCTGTCTTTGAGCTTCTCCGTCGTGTGGCCGACGATGCGTTCAGGCGTCAGACGCCGCGTGAAAGCCTCCGTGTAAATGATGTTGAGCAGCGCGACGATCAGCAACGCGGCGAGCCAGCGCGGGTGTGCCCGCAAGCTCTGGAAGACGCGCGTCGGCTCGTAGAACATGCCGGCGATGCGCTCGAAGGGCGAGAGCGGCGGCGGCGCGTCCGGGGCGACTTCCGGTTGCGGGACAAAGCTCAGTCCGAAGAGCAGCGCGCCGACGAGAGCGACCATGCCGCCCGCTGGAATAAAGCCCGGCAGGAGTTTGGCGAATCCGGCGATCAGCAAGACAACGCCGATCCCGAAGACGATTAACGCGACATTGCGACGCATGGAGTTGATTCCTCTCTCGTGTGGTGAATGTGGAGCGCGCCCGGCTTGAATCTCAAACGCCGACGGCAAGCTGTGTTTCTTTCAAGCCTGATACGCTTCCAAAGTTATGGATGTTTCAGCGAAGGGATGGCTTCAAGCCGAGGTCGGCGCGTCCGCCCAGCCGGGCACGCGGATACAGGCGACGGTGTGACCGGGCGCGATTTCGCGCAAATCTGGATCGATCTGCGAGCATTCCGGGATCGCTTCGGGGCAGCGGGTATGAAAGCGACAGCCGGACGGCGGGTTGATCGGCGTCGGCACGTCGCCCTTGAGGACAATGCGCTCGCGCTTGCGCGTCGGATCGGGCACGGGGATCGCGGAGAGCAATGCGCGCGTGTACGGGTGCAGCGGGTTCGCGTAAAGTTCCGCCGCGCTTGCCACTTCGACAATGCGGCCGAGGTACATCACCGCCACGCGATCCGAAATGTGTTCGACCACCGCCAGCCCGTGCGAGATGAACAGGTAAGTTAAATTAAATTCCCGCTGTAAATCTTCTAACAAGTTGATGACCTGCGCCTGCACCGACACGTCGAGCGCCGAGACGGGTTCATCCGCCACGATCAACTTCGGGTTCAACGCCAGCGCCCGCGCGATGCCGAGCCGCTGCCGCTGCCCGCCGGAAAATTCGTGCGGGTAACGGTTCATGTAATCAGGATCGAGTCCGACCTTTGAGAGCAGTTCGGCCACGCGCTCGCGCCGCTTGGTCTTGTCGCCCAAGCCGTGAATGACCAGCGGCTCGGCCACGATGTCCAAGACTTTCATGCGCGGGTTCAAACTGGCGTAAGGGTCTTGAAAGATGATCTGCATCTCGCGCCGGAGCGCGCGCAATTCGCCGCCCGACATCGCCAGCACGTCCTCATTTTCAAAACGGACTTCGCCCCGCGTCGGCTCGATTAAGCGTAAGAGGCAACGCCCGATGGTCGATTTCCCGCAACCCGACTCGCCGACCAGCCCCAGCGTCTCGCCCCGGAAAATCTCGAACGTCACGCCGTCCACCGCCCGCACCACGTCGTCGCTGCCCGCGACCGGGAAATGCTTAAAGAGTCCGCGCACGCGC
>JACCRA010000172.1 GCA_013813825.1 Pyrinomonadaceae bacterium
GCGTGTGTGCATTGCGGCTTGTGCCTCGAAGCCTGTCCGACTTACGTGCTGACCGGCGATGAGAACGACGGCCCGCGCGGGCGCATTTATCTGATGCGTGCGGTCGCGGAGAAGCGGCTGGATGTCACCTCACCGACCTTCGCCGATCATATCGACCGCTGCCTCGGCTGCCGCGCCTGCGAAAGCGCGTGCCCGGCGGGCGTCGAATACGGCCAATTGCTCGAAGCCGCTCGCGACGATTTGCGGCAACACAGCCGGGCAGCGAATTTTTCCGAGCGCGCCTTGAGCTTCGTCCTCAAACACGTCTGGCCGCGCCCGAAGCTGCTCCGCCTCGCCTTTTCCGCTGCTCGCCTTTTTCGCGATACGGGCGCCGCCGGTTTTTTGCTCAAGAGTAAGCTCCCGCGCCGCATCTCCCCGCAATTTGAGTTTGCCTTCGCATTGCTCGTCAGTTCGACGCCCGCGAAACTCGATGCGCCGGCGACTGAGATGCACACACACGAAAAGGAAGGACGGCCCAGTCCTGAGCGTCAGGTCGGGACGCACTTACCGCAGCCTTCGCGCGCGATGTTATTCACCGGCTGCGTCACTGAGGGTTTGTTCGCCCGCGTCAACCGCGCGACCGGGCGGGTACTCGCGGCCAATAGTTGCCGAACGACCGCGCCCCGCGCGCAAGTCTGTTGCGGCGCGCTCCACGCACATGCCGGCGATCTCGCGGGCGCACGCGCGTTGGCGCGCCGCAACATTGAAGCCTTCACGGATGAGCAGACGGAGGACGTGCCGATCATTACGAACGCGGGCGGCTGCGGTGCGATGCTCGCTGCTTACGCGCACCTGCTCTCCGGTGATCCGGACTTCACCGCGCGCGCCAGCCGCTTCAGCGCCCGCGTGCGCGACGTGAGCCAACACTTGGTCGAGACGGCGGCAACCACCGCCGTCGGCCTTCGCGCCGGCGCGAGTCTCGGCCGCACCGCCACGACTTATGACGCCTCGTGCCACTTGCTCCACGGGCAGCGCGCCGCCGCCGCGCCGCTCGCGCTGCTCGGCGCGATCCCCTCGCTCAACTTCGTGCCGCTCGCGGACAATGAACGGTGCTGCGGCGGCGCGGGCGTTTATAATCTTTTGCAGCCAGACTTGTCCGCCCAAGTGCTCGACGAAAAACTGTCGCACATCCGCCACACCGGCGCGCTAATCCTAGCGACCGGCAATCCCGGCTGCCACATGCAAATCGGTGCCGGGGCGCGCCTCGCGGGCCTGTCTCTGCGCCTCTGCCACCCCGTCGAACTGCTCGATGAGTCTTACCGCCGGGCAGGAATTTATAACGGCGATAAGTGATCAGTTAAACGCATCGTCACTCATCGCTCGTTACTCATCACTCATCACTTTTATGACTGAGACACCATTGACTAAAAAGCTGGCGGCGGCGGGCGCGTTGCTCTTCTTCATCGGCATGATCACCGGCATTTGGGCGGCGGCCGTTCTGACGGGGAAAGTCGTGGTCGGAATGCCGCGGCTCGCGCTGGCCGCGCACCTCAACGGTTTGCTGGGCGGGCTGTGGCTTTTGGCCGTCGCGTGGAGTCTTCAATTCCTTCACTACGGCGAGAAGGGATTGCGGCGGCTGGCGCTCGGTGTCGCCGTGCCGGCCTACGCCAACTGGCTGGTAACGCTCGTAGCCTCATTCCTCGGCGTCAACGGCCTCGACTACACCGACAACCTTGCCAACAACGTCATCGCCGCCCTGCTCCAATCGCTCGTCGTGCTGCCGACGCTCATCGCCTCCGGCTTCTGGGCGTGGGGCTTCAAAGGCAAGGATTAAGGATGAAGACGGAAGGATGAAGCAGGACATTTTTCTGCTTCATCCTTCCGCCTTCATCCTTCCGCCTTATTTTTTGTTGACGCATTTTGCGAATCGGGTTATGGTGCCGTCACTTCGCGTTCCGTAGCGGGTGAACATGATGTTGTCCAAATTGCTTACCACATCGACTAATACCTCCTCAGCGCCTACGCACAAGTAGTGGCGGCGCCCTTGAAGTGTCTTCCGAAATTTTCCTTCTGAAACACGACTGACGGCGCGGCTCTCTTGAGTTTGCGCCTGACGGACTTTTCACGCCTGCCGCCATCGGCTGCTGCGTGAGTCGCCGCGCGTTTGTCGCGCCTGTTTTACTTTCGTATGAACTTGAAGAACTTTATCAGCGAGGCGCTGCAACAGCCTCCACGCTTCGCGGCTTATGAGATCAGCCGCGAACTGGCGAAGCTTTATCCAGAGAAAGGCATCATCGAAGGCTGCGATTACGAATTCGATCTCGAAGCCTTTGCCCGCGCCGAACTGTGCGTCGTGGTCAGCGAGACGGCGATCCATAGCCAGACCAAAACTGAATGGGAGAGCGCGCATGAACCGCTCCGCCACGAAATCGAAAACGCTTGGCTCAACGTCCTCTGGCAAGGCCGTCTGCTCGACGTGCTGCTGATCAATCTGGCTTCCGGCTGCGACACGCGCCGTCACTGGATCGTTGCGGAGACACGCGAGATCGCCGAAGAGTTTTTCCGCGCCGTGTGCCTCTGGCAGAGCGAAGTGCGCGGCGAAGTCCTTGTCTTTAGCGGCGGCGGTTGGCGGAAAAATGAAGAGCTATATCACTCGATCAAGTCAGCGACTTTCGACGGGCTAATTTTGCCTGACGAATTGATGTCGGAGGTGCGCCGCGACTTGGCGCGCTTTTTCGAGTTGCGCGCGACTTACGAGCGTTACCGCATCGCCTGGAAGCGCGGCGTGCTGCTCATTGGCCCGCCGGGCAACGGCAAGACTCATGCCGTCAAGGCGCTCGTCAATGAACTCGGCGTGCCTTGCCTCTACGTCAAGAGTTTCAAGGCGCACTATGAGACGGAGCACGACGCGATGCGGCAAGTTTTCCGGCGCGCACGCGAGGCCGCGCCGTGCCTGCTCGTCCTCGAAGATTTGGACTCACTGGTAACGAAAGAGAACCGCTCGTTATTCCTTAACGAGATGGACGGCTTCGCAGCCAATACGGGGCTGGTCGTGCTGGCGACGACGAACCATCCTGAACGGCTCGATCCGGCGCTCCTCAACCGGCCGAGTCGCTTTGACCGCAAGTTCTATTTCGAGCTGCCTGCCCCGCCCGAACGCGAGCGTTACCTGCAACGCTGGAACGAAGAGTTCGAGCCGGAGATGCGCTTTTGCTCCGCCGCGCTTGTTCCGCGGATCGTCGCGCTCACCGAAGGATTCTCTTTCGCCTATTTGAAAGAGTTGATTCTCTCTTCAATGATGCAATGGGTCCAAACGTCCCAACCGGGCGCGATGGACGCGGTGATCATCGAGCGCGCCCATGTCCTACGCTCGCAGATGAGCAGCATGTCTCTTGAGACGACACCAGTGGCTGATGAGGAAGACAACGACCAATGAACGAGTATGTTTATGAGCAGAGCGCACGCAATCGACATCAATCACCGATCTCAATTCTGAAATTTCA
>JACCRA010000179.1 GCA_013813825.1 Pyrinomonadaceae bacterium
CCCGTACCTCGTCGAACACTACCCGGACTTTTATCTCAACATGGGCTTGGCGACCGAGAATGTTGCGCGCAAGTATGAAGTCTCGCGCGAGGAACAGGACGCCTTCGCTTTGCAGTCGCACCAACGCGCCGCCGCCGCGCAAGAGGCGGGCAAGTTCGACGACGAGATCGTGCCGCTCACCGTCACGCTCGAAGAGTTGGATGAGCGCGGGCGCAAGTCGCGACGCGAAGTGAAATTCGACAAGGACGAGGGCGTTCGGCGCGACACGTCGGAAGAAGGTTTGGCGAAGCTGAAGCCGGCGTTTCACGTCAAGGGGACAATCACGGCCGGCAACGCCTCGCAGATGTCGGACGGCGCGGCGGCGGCCGTCGTGATGTCGGACGAGCGGGCGCGCGCGCTCGGCCTGCAACCGCTGGCGCGCTTCGTCGCCTACGCCACCGCTGGCTGCGCGCCGGAGGAGATGGGCATTGGTCCCGTCGGCGCGATTCCAAAGGTCTTAAAGATCGCCGGGCTGACGCTCGAACAGATCGACTTGATCGAACTCAACGAAGCCTTCGCCGCGCAAAGTCTCGCGGTCATCAAGACGCTCGGCCTCGATCCTGAAAAGGTCAACGTCAATGGCGGTGCCATCGCGCTCGGCCACCCGCTCGGCTGCACGGGCGCGAAGCTGACGGCAAGCGTGCTGCGCGAACTTGAGCGCCGGGGCGGGCGTTACGCGATGGTCACGATGTGCGTTGGCGGCGGCATGGGCGCAGCCGGAATTTTTGAGAGATCGATGTAGGGGCAGGGCTAGTCCCTGCCCCTACATCGCCGTTAAAGGCGATAGATGACGCGACATTCTATAACGCTGAAACATGTGGAATTGACATCAGTAACGACCAACGCGGGTAGGAACCAGCCCTGCCCCTACAAAATGAAAGGAGCAAACATATGTCAGCCGTAGTCGAAGAAAAAAAGATGGTGGCGGGCGGGAGTTTCCTGATCGAGGAGAGCACGCCGGAAGATATTTTCACGCCGGAAGATTTCACCGAAGAGCACCGGATGATCGCGGAGACGACCAGACAGTTCGTCGATCAGGAAGTGCGCCCGGCGATTCCCGATCTGGAAAAGCATAATTGGGAACTGGCGCGTGAACTCGTCGGCAAGGCCGCCGAATTAGGTTTGATCGGCGTGAACGTCCCCGAAGAGTATGGCGGGCTAGGACTTGATCAGACGAGCGGCGTGCTGGTCGGCGAAAATACCGGCCGCTCGGCCTCTTTCGCCACGACGCTCGGCGCGCAGTCCGGTATCGGGCTGTTGCCGATCATCTACTTCGGCACCGAGACGGCGAAGCAAAAGTACCTGCCGCGAATCGCGTCGGGCGAGTTAATCACCGCCTACGCGCTGACCGAGGCCGGCTCCGGATCGGACGCGCTGGCCGCCAAAGCCACCGCGCGCTTGAGCGAAGACGGCACGCACTACATTCTGAACGGCGAGAAGATGTGGATCACTAACGCGGGCTTCGCCGACATCTTCGTGATTTTCGCCAAAGTGGATGGCGACAAATTCAGCGGCTTCATCGTCGAACGCCAGCCGGGGCTGACGACCGGCGGCGAAGAGCACAAAATGGGCATCAAGGGATCGAGCACCCGCGCCCTGATCCTCTCCGACGTGAAGACGCCGGTGGAAAATCTGTTGGGCGAAGTCGGCAAGGGCGCGAAGATCGCCTTCAACATTTTGAACATCGGCCGCTTTAAGCTCGGCGCGATGTGCAATGGCGGCATGAAACTGATGATTCACGACGCCGTGCGTTATGCTAACGAGCGGCAGCAGTTCGGCAAGTCGATCTCAAGTTTTGGCGCGATCAAGGCGAAGCTCGCTGAGATGGCGATCAAAACGTGGGTCGGCGAGTCGGTGGTCTATCGCACGGTCGGCCTGATTGAGACGGCCATCGGCGACACGACGAACCCGGACGCGAAACTTCGCGCCATCGAGGAATATGCCGCCGAGTGCTCGATAGTCAAAGTGTTACTGTCAGAACAATGCGACTTCGTGGCCGACGAGATGGTCCAGATTTACGGTGGCTATGGTTACTCCGCCGATTATCCGGCCGAGCAAGCCTACCGCGACTCGCGCATCAACCGCATCTTCGAGGGGACCAACGAGATCAACCGGATGCTCGTCCCCGGCATGTTGATGAAGCGCGCGATGTCGGGGCAACTGGCGCTCCTTCCCGCCGCGCAAAAATTGATGGACGAAGTCTTGTCACCGTCCATCCCGAGTCTCGATGAAGATGAGGCTGTCCTGGCCGCCGAACTCAAGCTCGCGCAAAACGCGAAAAAAGTTGGCTTAATGGTGTTGGGGACAGCGGCGCAGAAGTACATGTTGGCGCTCTCCGAACAGCAAGAGATTCTGATGGGCGTCGCCGACATCGTTATCGATGCTTTCGCGATGGAGTCCGCCATCCTGCGGGCGCAGAAGATGGCTGCGGCACAAGGTGAAGAAGCGGCGGCGCGTTACCTCGATATGGTGCGCGTCTTCTGCAACGACGCCGTCGAGCGCGTCGAGATGCACGCCAAGAATACGCTGGCTGCGATGGCCGAAGGCGACGAGTTGCGGACGCTCCTCGCCGCGTTGCGCCGTTTCACCAAGCTCACGCCGATTAACACCGTCGCCGCACGCCAGCGCATCGCCGATGTGCTGATCAAGGCGAACAAGTATGCTTATTAAAAGGCAGAAGATTGGCGGGTAGCAGCCCCAGCAAGCCCCGGTAGGGGCGAAAGAAATTTCGTTGACGCCTATTTCTTTCGCCCCTACCGGGGCTTGAATTTATTTCCCGTCACTAACCCACGGCTCACGCCGTGGGTACTGCTCTAACGCCCCTCCGGGGCTGACGAAGCCGCGCTCTTAAAGTCGAATACCTCATGCGAATCATGCCGATTTCCGTCCCGACGCCTTTCTACATTGGTCCCGTCAACGTCTATCTGATCCCGGAAGACCCAGTGACGCTGATCGACACGGGGCCGAAAACGAAAGAGGCGTATGAGGCTCTGCGCGAAGGTTTGCGGCAAGCACGGGTGCGCATCACAGACATCCGGCGCATTGTATTGACGCACACGCACGAGGATCATTGCGGGCTGGCGAAGCAGTTGCGCGACGAGGCGAAAAATGCCGAAGTGCTAGTCCACCAGTGGGAGACAGGCCATCGCGCCGGGCGGCGCTTACAGCACGAGGAACACCGGCACTTGCTCGTGCGCGCGGGCGTGCCCGAAGCGGAGATCGCGCAGATGCGACGCATCTACGAGGGCGTGCAGCACTTGGGCGACGCGTTGGCGGAGGACGAATGCGCGGAGTTAAAGGACGACGCGGAGTTGGAATTCGCCAATGGCGTAATGCGCGTCGTCCACACGCCGGGTCACACGCCCGGCTCCTGCTCGTTCGTGCGCGAGGCGGATCGCACAATCATCGCTGGCGACTGCATCCTGAAGCGCGTGACGCCGAATCCGGTGCTCTCACCTGATCCTATCGATCCCACGCGGCGCTTCCGCTCGTTGGCCGAATACTTGGTCAGCCTTGCGCGCCTGCGCTCGTTCGCGCCGACGCTCGTTTATGGTGGGCACGGCGAGCCGGTGACAGACTTTGAAGAGTTGTTCAACCGCTACCTCCGCGCGATCCGCGAACGGCAAGCGGAAGTCGTCCGCCTCGTCCCACAACAAGGCGCGACCGCATGGGAAGTCGCGCGCGAACTGTTCCCCGACGCCGACGATGTGCATCGCTTCCTCGCTGTCTCCGAAGCGGCGGCGCATCTCGATTACGCGCAGACGGAAAACAAGCTCGCGGTGGAGTTGAGCGGCGAACGCGAGGTGTACCGCAAACTCGCGGGCGGCGATAGGTAAAGCTCTCTAAACAATAATTCACCGCAGAGGGCACGGAGGACGAACAGCAAGGATGAGGGATGAAGGCGGAAGGATGAAGGACAAGACAAATACTGTCACCTCATCCTTCCGCCTTCCGCCTTGCTCTTGTGCCCTTTGGGGCGAAAATTGTTATGACCGCTGCTTCGGTTCGGCGTGGAAAGTTTTATTGACGATTTTCCATTCGCCGTCGATCTTGAGCATCGACATGTAATCGATGAAGCGCACGGTCGGGTAGTCGAGCAACACTTTGACCATTGCCGCGTTGCCGGTGATGTCGATTGATTCGATGCTGCGCTTACGCCCGGCTTCGTCGGCGGGCGGCTTGCCGGTGGCGCGGGCGATGTACTCTTCACTGGTCAGTTGCGCGATTTTGCCGTCGCGGATGGAGAAGAGCTTCGAGTCCGGGTGAAAGACTTTGCGGAAGTGCTCGCCTTGACCCGTCGCGTGGCCGCGGAAGTAATGCTCAATGGCCCCGCGAACGGCCGCTTCTTCCGCGCTCTGCGCCGTGGTAGTAGCAGCGGATTGGAACATGATGCCGGCGTAAATAAGCGCGACGACAAAGATTAGGATCCCGATTTTCTTCATGATTGATCTCCTTGCAGTGGTTTCGCTTTTCAATTCATAAATAACTGAGCCACGTCGAACGGCGGTGGCGCTCTTTGACGCCGGCGAACCAGCGGCTGGCCGGGTAGAGCAAAAGGACAACCGCGCCGATCCAGACGAGATAGACAACGACGAGGCCGTATCCGTAGCCGGGCGGCGGTTGGTTGTTGGCCGCCAGTTCAAAGACTTGGTTGCCGTAGCGACCGTAAGCGAAAATTATCGCCAGCAAATGCAGCAGCGGGATGTGCAGCAGATAATAAAAGAGCGGCACGCGCCCGAAGGTGACGAAAAAACGCGCGAGGGGACCAGTCCACCGCTCCAGGAGCGGCAGGAGCGCGATTGCCGGCCCCAGAGTCATCAGCAAGAACAGCAAAGACGGCGGGTACTTCTGGCAGTTCAGGAAAGACAGCAGCGTGTCCAGCGGCGTCTGCTGAACCGCCCACGGCTGCGGATCGCCGTAGAAGTTCGTGAGGCGCAGGACGACGAAAATTGCCGTCAGGCCGAGTCCGAGACGCAGTAAGATTTTTCGCCGCCGTACTTGCTCGAATAGCAGCAAGCGACCGAAACCGTAGCCCGCCGCCATCACGCCGATCCAAGGGATTAGTGGGTACTGCACCAAGAACATGAAACCGGAGCGGTGCTCGATTGGTCCCTGCACGTGCAGCACCCGCCAGAGCCAGCCAAGCGCGCCGAAACTTTCGGGACCGACGCGGTCGAGCAGATTGTGGCCGGCGATCATCGTGACGCCGAACGCCGCCAACGCCCACAGCGGCAGGTAAATCAGCGCCGCCAACGCCAGCATTGACCATCCCAGGGCCCAGATCACCTGCACGAAGATGAAGTCGGCGAGGTTTAACTCGAAGAACCAGCCGAAGCGCACGACGGTCAACTCCAAGAAAATGAGCCACACGCCGCGCGTCAGCAAGAACCAAGAAAGTTGCGGCTTTGTCTTGCCGCGCGAGAGCGAGAGGAACGCGCCCGTGCCGGCGAGGAAGACGAAGACGGGCGCGCAGAAGTGAGTGATCCAGCGCGTCAAAAAAAGCGCCGGTGTGGTTTTCGTCAAATCGGTCGGATCGAAGAGCAGTGCCCCGCTGTGGAAGAAGTCGCGTGTGTGGTCGAGCGCCATAATCACCATCACGAGGCCGCGCAAGAGATCGACGGCATCGAGCCGCGTCCGTGCGCCGACGCTTGTCACGTCGCGCTCGCCGGTGGTGACGGGCGCGATTGGCGATTCCAACACGGCCACGTCCGCCGAGAGTTGAGAGTTGGCGGGCAAAGTTCCTGACATGTCGAGCCTCCTTCTCTGGCCTGCTCTGGCGTTTGAACTCTGTCTGGCGTCAGAGAAAATCAAGCGAGGCGTTATTGCGCTTGCCACTTAAACGAAAGGTCGCGGCGGTTGGTTTTAATAAATCGTTCGCCCCACATCGCCCGCGGAAAAGCCGGCGGCGGCGGTCGTCTCCAAGAATTTAGAACTCCCTGCCCGATGTGGCTTCACTTGATGATCTCAAACTCGAAAAAGATCGTCTTGCCCCGAATCACGAAGCACAGGTATTGCTCCCAGAAGCGGCGGAAGAAGCGCAGGGCAGGGTAGCGGTTGCAACTGTTGACGAGCAACTCGAAGCCGACGAGACGCCACAGCTTCAGCATCGTGACGCGGATCAGGCGCGGGCGCAGGCGGACGTGACTGTAGAAGTCGAAGTCGGGGCGGTCGTTCGTGAAGTAGGTGAAGGATTCGGTCGTCAGATGCCGGCGGTGAGTCGGGTCGGTGTAGGAAGCGATGTCGGAAAAGTGCGGCGTGTCGAGGCGGATGAGCGCACCAGGCTTCCCGATGCGGTGCAACTCGGCGATGACGGCCAGCACATCATTGACGTGCTCGATCACCTGATTGCCGACGAGCAGATCAAACTCGTTGTCGGGGAATGGGTATGGCACGTCGTCCAAGTCGTGGATGACATTGGCCCCGGTGCGCGGGTTATTGTCGAGGCCGATGCTGCCGGGCGTCTTATGCTTGCCGCAGCCGATGTCGAGAATTTTCATTACGTGCCGGTGCTACGAGAAGGGAACGCTTCAGAGCACACCAACAATTTTGGCGCGCGGAGCGACAACCAGAAACCCGATCCTGATTAAAGATTCCGCCTTCAAGCCGCTTGCAACAAAATCCGCATCGTTTGGAGAAATCACTTCATCGAAATCTCTGGGGGCTTGGCGTAGCTGCGTGCTCACACCACAAACAAGCACGTCGCGGAAAGGCGGCATCTCACGTAAGATAATGGCCGGACGATGCTTGACCACTCCATCAGCTTGCGGCATCGGCACGACGATGCCATCACCTTCCTTCATATTCAGGATTCGCCTCTTTGATTGAATCCAACGAATACTCCGGCTCATCTTCGCCGTAAGCCCGTGCCAAACTTTCTAACGAAAGCCGCGCCCATTCTTCACGTTCTTCATCTGAAGGTTTTGGTAAGACGGTAATAATTAGCTCCACGTTTGGTTCAAGTTCAAATGGCTCATCCAGCAAAATCTGGTTGCCGTCAAAATGAGCGCGCAAAGTTTTGGTTTCCATAAGCAGCAACCTCCGGCAAAGATGTTACAAGCCTTTCTTTTGTGATCCAAATACGCAAGATTAGAGACGCCGAACGCCCGGCATTGTATGTTGACTGAAGCGCGCTGAGGCGACAAGCTGTCAGCCGCAGACGAGGCGGCGGTGAGGCGGTGCCCGGCATCCGGCTTCAAAGCCCGAGGGTGAGATGAAGCCCCCGCCGCCGCCATCCTTGCGCGCACCCACAAGGCCGGACAGTATCTGAGGCCGCTCCCTCGAGAGCTGAGCCTGCATGAGCCAGGCTGGCCGGGAGCCGCACTATCAGGCGTCCTCCGATGCCGCTACCACCTCTGGCTCTCGACATCTCGCAGCTCAAGTTTAACGCTTGCCTGCTACGCGCAGGCGGTCAGCTCCGACACCAGGTATTTCCCAACCACCCTGAAGGCTTCGCCCGGCTCTCCGAGTGGCTGGGCACACAAGGGGTCGCGCCGGCACCTGCCTGCTTGGAAGCCACGGGCACTGCCGGCGACGCTCTGGCCGCCTACCGGCACGCGCACCGGCACACGGTCAGTATCGTCAACCCGGCTCAGATCAGAGCTTATGCTCAGAGCGTGCCGCTCGCGCACTAAAACAGACCGTCTGGACGCCTCCTTGAGCGCACGGTTCTGTGCCGAGCGGCGACCGGTGGGGTGGGCGCCTCTGGGGCCGGAACTGCGCGAGTTGCCATCACTTGTGCGCCGCTTGGAGTCCTTAATTGAGAGGCGGACCAGCGAAGAGAACCGCCTCTCGTCAGGCATCAGTGTCGCGGCCGTGCGCGAGTCGGTCGAGGAGTTGCTCGCGCACCTCGTGGAGCAGAGCAAGCAGACCGAGGCACTGATCCGTGATCACATCGAGAAGCACCCGAGTTTGAAGCGGCAGAGTGAGTTGCTCGACTCCATCCCCGGCATCGGGGAGACGACCGCCGCGGCGCTGTTGGCCGAAGTGTCGGACTTCTCGCCGTACCGCAGCGCCCGGCAGGTGGCAGCCTGCGCCGGGCTGGTGCCGCCTGAGCGGCAGAGCGGCAGTTCCGTCAGCGGGCGGGTGCGGCTGTCAAAGATCGGTAACGCGCGGCTGCGGCGAGCGCTCTACTTTCCGGCCATCACGGCGCGGCGGTGCAGCCCGTGCTTCCAAGCATCGGCGAAGGGCTTGCGCGAAAGGGGCAAGAGCAAGATGGCGGTCATCGGGGCGGCGATGCGTAAGCTTGTTCATCTCGCTTACGGAGTGTTAAAGACAGGCCGCCCGTTCGACCCGGAGTGGGCGCGGAAGGCAAAAATAGCTTGACAGAGAACACAGTATCTCACCCGCCGCGCATTCAACGTATCAGGCACGGCGTCTCGCGGATGAGAGCGGCGCTCTTCGCGGTCGGGTGCATGGCGTTCCTATGCAAAGTCAACACGCAAGCTGCGGCATCCAGCGCCCGCAGCTTGCGATTGTAGAGCCGGTCTTCCAAGTACCAGTAGTCAAGTTCTTTCTTGAATACCACGAAGAGGACGGTCAGCAACTTTCTAGCCGTCGCGCAGATGGCCTTGCCCGCCCCCTGCTCCCGCTGCTTCTGCTGATAGAACTCCATCAACGGCGTCGGCCTCCGGTTGACCATCGCCAGCACCGCCTGAATGACTGTCGTCCGTAACCGCTTCCGCCCGTGCTTCGTGATCTGGCCGTGCCGCGTCGTCTCGTTATCACTTCCATAGCAATGATGCGGATACGATAGTCGCGGGCGATTTCTTTAAGAATCTGTTTCAACCTTTCAGCAATTTCACCCACGAGAAAACTGCGGCGGTATTTCGGAATCCAGACCAGATGATATTGCAAACTGTAGCGACAATGAGAGCCGGATTTTGTGTTGTCTTGGTAGAAGTAGTGTAGAACTGCCTTCAGCGTTTTCTGTCTTTCAGCCTGTTCCATTTCATCTCTGCCTATCGAAGTAACTGTTACCAAAGCGAAGCAACATAACTTTGAATTGGACGGCCGAATAGCCGCCTTGCAAGGCGGCTATTCGGCCGTATAATACGCCGCGCCTCGCTGTTTTCCTAAGGTTTTCTTCTCCTGCTCCGTGTTAGACGGCTTGCGGCGTTTGTTATGCGGCGGCTGGTCGGTTCACTCTGTTGTCATCAACTCTTTGGGTCCTTTCAAAAAAGCGATGGCTGGTGTTCCAGTTCGGCGGCGGTAATGGTGGGTTGGCTCAACATCTTTTTCAGACGGTTAGCGCTCGCCGGGGCGTGGCCTTCGTAGAAGTTGCTGAAGTAGGCATAGACGCGGGGGACGCGCGCGGCGAGGCGGGTGAGGGCGGCGGCCCAGAGTTGGAGGTTGCGCTCCTGCGGGCGTTGGAGAGTGTCGAAGCGAGTGAGATCGCGGGCGCCCATCCAGCGGACGTAGGCGAAGTCGGCGGAAAGGTCGGCGACGAAGCGCCAGAGATGGGCGCGGGCGAGCCACTGGCCTTCGACGAGGGCGAGCGCGACGCGGTGACGGTTCAGCAGTTCGATCACGTCGTCCCGCAGCCAACTGCCGTGGCGAAATTCGACGCTGAAGCGCAGATCGTCGGGCAGGCGAGGCAGGAAGTCGGCGAGGGCGCGCACATTCTCAGGCGTGGCGTCGAACTGTGGCGGGAGTTGGACGAGGATCGCGGCGAGCTTGTCGTGCAAGAGGCGAGCGTGCTCGCAGAACTGCGCGAGACGCTCGTGGCTGCCGGGGCGCAGGTAAAACTCGTGTGTGATCTCGCGCGGCAGCTTGAGCGCAAAGGTGAAATTCGCGGGCGTCCGTTTATGCCAGTGATCAACAGTCGCGGCCGAGGGGACGGCGTAAAAAGTGGAATCGACTTCGACGGTCGAGAAGGCGCGGGCGTAAACCTCAAGCATCCCGGCGGCGCGCGTGCCGCGTGGGTAGAAGACCGATTCATTGGCGGTTGGTCCCGTCACCCAATCCTCATAGTTCCAGCCTTGACAGCCGATTTGCACGCGGCCATCGCCCACCAATTGCCCCGCGCCCGTCTCATTAGTTTCTGTGTCCGGCGTCAACATCATGCGCTTAGTCCCCCTTGTGTCAGACGCGGCAGATAATCAACTGCACGACGCCGAATAAATGTTGCTCGATCCGCTCGACGCGCAGGCCGGCGCGGGCGGCTTCTTCAGCGGTGCGGCGGTTGAAGTGATCCCGAAAGAGCCAGACGGTAAAGCGGCTCAATTGGTCGAAGACGGAGCCAAGCAAAGCGCCGCCGGGGCGGACGTGTTCCAAGAGCGCCACCACGCCGTCCGGTCGCACGACGCGACGCAGTTCGGCGAAAGCTGCGGCAGGCGAATCAACTGAGCAGAAGACGAGCGTGGCGAAAGCGGCGTCGAACGAATGATCGGCGAAAGGCAACTGCTCGGCGCGCGTCTGCACGAGATGGACATCCGCCGGGCGCGGTTTCTCGCTTGCGCGCCTGAGCATCTCGATACTGAACTCGCTGGCTGCGCCGCTCGCCCCGCGCGGATAGTGCGCGAAGTTCAACCCCGTGCCCGCGCCCACTTCGAGCAGGCGACCGCCTTCCGGCAATTCGCTCAACAACCGCGCCCGCCAGCGATTGAGGCACCAGCGTTCGAGCGGTCGGAAGGCGCGGTCATAATGCGCCGCCAACCTGTCATAAACCGCCGGCCGGCTTGACGCCTCCGCCGATTTCTCGCCCAGTATGTGATGACCCTCCGGCATCGCCGCCGCCGCTATCTTTCCGCCCCGATCATCGGGCTATACATAAAATCGTATGTGTATCCAAATTTTTGGAGACTCCGCGCCGTTAAGCTGCGCGTTCTTGGCATAATAGCTCGATTTCCTGAATGTTCGCGAAAGGCATAAGCCTTGCTGCCGCCGATTGGCTAAGAGGGCCACGGCAATTCAGAGAGGCTGAAAGCCACTGAGACTTGATGTTACGTTCCTGCTCCTCGCCGGGCTTCTCCTTCGTCTTACATTTCGGTCCGCTCCTGAATAAAGCTTTACCCGGCTGCCCGCGCCGAAAGCGATTCTTGCGAACTTGGCTGCGGCCGTCAAGCCCGTTAATTCCCGGAACGCAGTTCCCCATCCAGACTTGGCAAAAGGAGAATGAAATGGCAAAAGCGGTGAGATCGATACTAGCGCTTTTACTCTTCGTGGCGAGCGTCTCGTGGCCGGCACTGGCCCAATCGACGACGGCGACAATTTCCGGCGCGGTGCAGGACGAGAA
>JACCRA010000182.1 GCA_013813825.1 Pyrinomonadaceae bacterium
ACGTGCGACTCTTTGAGGCCGGCGGCGCTGATGCGGATGAAGCGGGTGTTCTCTTGAAATTCCTTGATCGTGCGGCAGCCGGTGTAGCCCATGCCGGCGCGCAGGCCGCCGATGAGTTGCGTCACCATATCGGCCAGCGTCCCCTTGTACGGGACGCGCCCCTCGATGCCTTCGGGGACCAGTTTGGCTTCCACCTCGGTCGCTTCCTGCGCGTAGCGGTCGCGCGAGCCTTGCCGCATCGCGCCGATGGAACCCATCCCGCGATAGGCTTTGAAGGAACGGCCCTGAAACAGAATCAACTCGCCCGGCGATTCTTCCGTGCCGGCGAAGAGCGATCCGATCATCACTACATCAGCGCCCGCCGCGATGGCCTTCGCCACGTCGCCCGAAAACTTGACGCCGCCGTCAGCGATGACGGGCACCCCGCTGCCGCGCGCTGCTTCCACGCAATTACGAATCGCCGTGATCTGCGGCACGCCCGCGCCGGTGACGACGCGCGTGGTGCAAATCGAGCCGGGTCCAATACCGGTCTTGATCGCATCGACGCCGGCCCAGATTAGTTCGCGGGTGGCGTCGCCGGTGGCGACGTTGCCGGCGATCAGTTGGGTGTCGGGGTGGCGGCCCTTGATCTCGCGGATGGCTTCGATGACGCGCGACGAGTGGCCGTGGGCGGTGTCGATGACGAGGCAATCGACGCGGGCTTTAATCAATGCGTCGGCGCGCTCTTGGTAGTCGCCGGTGGCCCCGATGGCGGCGGCGACTCTGAGACGGCCGAGATCGTCTTTGGCGGCCGACGGATACTTGATCGCCTTTTGAATATCCTTGACGGTGATCAAGCCTTTGAGGTGCTTGTCGTCGTCGATGACGAGCAGCTTTTCGATGCGGTGCTTCTGCAAGACGGCTTTCGCCTGTTCGAGCGTCGTGCCGACGGGGACGGCGACGAGCGGTTGCTTAGTCATCACTTCGGAGACGGGCACATCGAAGCGCGTCTCGAACCGCAGATCGCGATTGGTGATAATGCCGACGAGGTGGCCGTCCTCGTCAACGACGGGCACGCCACTGATCTTGTAACGCTCCATTACGGCAAGTGCCGCGCTCACTGGACGGTCGGGGCGGATCGTCACTGGATCGACTATCATGCCCGACTCCGAGCGTTTCACTTTATCAACTTCCTCCGCCTGCCGCTCGATACTCAAATTCTTATGCACGACGCCGATGCCGCCCTGCTGCGCGATGGCGATGGCAAGCGCGGCTTCCGTCACCGTGTCCATCGCGGCGGAGCAGAGCGGGATTCGCAAACTGATGCCGCGCGTGAACTGTGTCGCAGTGTCGGTCTCGTTGGGCAGCACGTCGGAGCGGCCGGGGACTAAGAGCACGTCGTCGAAAGTTAAGCCTTCGATAAGATCGTCGGTGAGCATAAAATTTGAGATTGACTCCTTTGCTAAAAACTTCGGAGCGGGGGCAATGTTGTGAAAAACGTAGTCAGGGTGTAAGTGGTGGAGCGTAACAAAGCAGGCGGGCGGGTGCAAGCGAAGCTCTGTGAGAAGTGAGCGGCGGCTACTAACGCGCATGGCGTGATCGGCACGCGCCGCGCGGGTGGGTGATGGTTATTGCGGCAGTTGGCCGTAGTCGTTTTTAGTGATCAAGAACTCGACGAGTGATTTGCCTTTAGCGTCGGTCGGGACGGCGACGGGGCGGCCATTGACGGTGACTTCGAGGGCGGTCGCCCGGCTCTTCGCAAACTCGATCTTGACGCGGTCGTGCGCGCTAAACTCCTTAACTTGATCGACGGCCAGAGTTCCGTCCGTCGATGGCTCTTCGTCAACGCGAGTCCGCAGCCACACCGCTTCGCCTTTGGCTTTCACCTGAATGTTGAGGCCGCCGGCGTTAGCCGGAGAAGCCGCCGTCGGAACTGAAACTGCCGCCGTGCCGGTAGCGGCGGGTGGTGGCGGTGGCGCGTTGGCGGGCTGCGCCGCCTGCGGTGTTTGCTGCCGGCGCTGGTAATAATGCAGGCCGGCATAGACGCCGAGTGTGAGGATCGCGAGGATGAAAACACTGAGCAGCAAGGTGATGAGAGGCGAACGCGACGAATCGACGTTTGAATAGACGCGCGACTGCTCGCGGGAAGGCGGAATGTCTTCGGTTGATTCACCTTGTTCGCGCGCCGTCTGCGCGTAAGCCTTGAGCGCCTCCTGCTCGCCGATGCCGACCTCGCGGGCGAAGGCTTTGACGAAACTGCGGTTGAAGATGCCGCCGGGCAATTGCTTATAGTCGTTGAGTTCGATGGCTTCGAGGTAGCGGCGGGAGATGCGCGTGCGATCTTCGAGGTCGCGTAGGGTGTAGCCCCGCGCCTCGCGCGCGCGGCGCAGGTGCGCGCCCAAAGAGGAAGAGCCACCGTCGTCGCCACTACTACCCGCGTCTGCCGCTTGGCCTTCGGGTTGTTGGTCAGAGTTTTTGATGTCCACTTGGCTCCGGCTGTTGACGGGAATTGTCGGTCGCCTCGTCTGTCAATTGATGCGGCGCGCCGCCGGCATTTTTCAGCCCGCCAAAGCGTCTTCGGGCGCACTATAGCGTGCGTCCAAAGACGCTGTCAAACATTTGTTAAGTCAAGAGATGCGCCGCGCTTGATTCTTCCGGCGCGCGGTGCTACGTTCTCACTTTCGGCGATCCAGACGCACTGTTTTTAATCCTAACAATCAAGAAAAGCGAGGAACTATTCATGTCTCTCGAAGCTCTCGGAATGGTCGAGACCAAAGGCTTCGTCGGCGCGGTTGAAGCCGCCGACGCGATGGTCAAAGCCGCGAACGTGCAGTTGATCGGGAAAGAGTACATCGGCGCCGGCTACGTCACAATCTTCGTGCGTGGCGACGTGGGCGCGGTCAAGGCCGCGACCGACGCCGGCGCGGCGGCGGCGCGTCGCGTCGGCGAACTGATCAGCGTCCACGTCATCCCGCGCCCGCACGGCGAAGTCGAGCGCGTGCTGCCCCGAAACGGCCGCACCGGCTTCAGCCCCGACGAGCGTGCCCTGCAAGGCGGCGGCCAGACGCAACTCGCCGAAGGCGATCAAGGCCGCTCACTTCCCGCCGGAGCGCGGGAAAATAATAAAGAAAGAGCCAAATAGAGGTCAGAGGTCAGAGGTCAGTTAAGAGAAGCCGCTTTTCACTGACCTCTGACCTCTAGCCTCTGCTTTGCGGAGGTTGTGATGGTAGCAGCGACGGTTGATCAAGACCTCGTCTCGGTGCAGCAGGCGCGCGAGTTGGTGGAGGCGGCATACCGGGCGCAAGCGGTGTTGGCGCGCTTCGATCAGGCGAAGATTGATCGCATCTGCGA
>JACCRA010000186.1 GCA_013813825.1 Pyrinomonadaceae bacterium
AAGGGGCGGCCTTGCGCGTCTTCGTCAGCGCCCGGCGCTTCGCCGACGAACATCAGACGCGCCCCCGGATTGCCTTCGCTGTGAACGATCTTATTGCGGCTCTGGTGGAGCGGGCAGCGGATGCACTCGCCGATGTCGGCGTGAATGTCCGCGAACGTCTCGCCGGGGCGGGGCAAACTCAGTTCGTCTTTCGGTGTGATCTCGCCAAACAATGTGTCTTGCGGCGCGGGCGGCACGGCGTCGGGCGCGCGGACTGGTTGTCGTTTTGCCATCTCTTCACCCTCTGGTTTGAAATTTTGGTTGACGCCGCCGTGCGTTGTTGGCCCCCGCAGCGGCGCGGCCGGCGGCGGTGCGCTGCTGCTGGCGGCGCGGCCGGCCGCAGCCTCAGCGTTACGTTTGAGAGCCGCGTAACGGCCCGGCTCAGGCGTGGGCAGCATGCGGTCTTGCGACTGATGCGAAATCGAACCGGGCTCAACAACGGGAGCAACGAGATTTTCGTCCGGCGCTTCGAGATGCGTAACGCCGAGTTCACGCAGGTAGGACACATTCTCAAGCACATCGCCGATCAGCGCGTGGAGTTCGTCACGAGGATTTTGCTCTTGTTTCATCGTTGACACGAAAACGCCCGGTTAACGGCGTGCGGCAAATTTACCAATCGCCACCCGCACCGCACAAATGATTGCGCCCGCGACGAAACCGAAGACGGCCAACCCCAGGGGCAACGCGAAGAGCGACGTGCGGAGCAACACAAACGGCAGCAGCAAAAGCGTCGCGCCGATTGCGCCGTGGACGAGCAACGCTCCGAGCCAACGCTCCGGCGCGACGGACAGGCGCGGCGGAGGTTGCCACAACTCCGAGAGCGCCACGCCGAGGAAGGCACCGAAGACGCCATCGCGGATCGCTAAGGTCAGCAGTTCCAGCACAAACTCGTCATAGGCATAGGGCGTCCGGGTGAGGCCAAGCCAGCGCGCTAGCATCCCGATCCCGACGCTCAGGGCGAAAATTAAGAACGCGCCCAGCAGCCCGAAGATGAGCGTCTGCTGTGGGACGCCGCCAATCGCGACACGTGCATTCACGACGGTCTCCATCGTGGATGCGGATGGAGATGAAAATGTCGTGGGTGTCAGCGGGGGTCGAAATTCCGGCGGCGCGACGACGGTCGGCTCAAATTGCGGCGCGGTCGGAGGAGCCGGCGACATCCGGGAAAAGGTCGGGGCGAGTTGCGGCTGCGCCGCGGTCGGCAACGCGGGGAGCGGGATGGTCTCGGCTTCGGCGGAGAAGAATTGCTGCTCAGGCTCGCCCGGCGCGGCGTCGAGCGCGTGAGCAAATTCCGCGTGCAACTCCCGCGCTGATTGTTGCCGGTCGGACGGGTGCTTGGCGAGGGCGCGCTGCACAACTCGCGCGAGCACCGGCGAGATGGACGGACGGATGTCGCAGAGCGGCGGCGGCATCTCGACCATCTGCTGTTGGATCAAGTGCCCTTGTGCCGCGCCGTTCGCCGGCAGCGTCCCCGAAAGCGTCTGGTACAGCATCGCGCCGAGCGCATAAACGTCGGTGCGGCGGTCGATGTTGCCGCCGTTCAGTTGTTCGGGGGCCATGTAGGCCAGCGTGCCGGCGATGCGGCTGGCGGCGGCGGCCGAAGTCGATGTGAGGACTTTGGCGATCCCGAAGTCGAGCACTTTAACGTGCGTGCGGCCGTGTTTGCCGAGGTGGATGTTGGCGGGCTTGATGTCGCGGTGAATCACGCCGGAGTCGTGCGCCAGTTGGAGCGCGTCGGTGATGGGACCAAGCAGCGACAAAGTCTCGACGGGCGAGAGCAAGGTGCGCTCGCGCAACTCGTCTTCCAGCGTGCGGCCTTCAAGCCATTCCATCACCAGAAATGCGAAGCCAGCCTCTTCGCCAGTGTCGGTGACGGCGACGATGTGCGGATGCAGCAGCCGTCCGGCAGTCAGCGCCTCGCGTTGGAACAACTCGCGGGCGGCGTCGGCGGAATCCTCTTCGATATCCGGCTTGAGCACTTTGACTGCCACCGCCCGTTCGATCCTCGTGTCGAGCGCCCGATAGACAGCGCCAAAACTACCCGTCCCGGCGATCTCTTCCAGCCGATAACGCCCGCCGAAAACCTCCCCGGCTAGTCGGTACGGATCGTGGCGTGCTGCTCTGCTCATAGAAAATTAGTTTCCTGTGCTATGCGGGATGGCTGGTCTTGGCGCTTCCGAATGCGCCGTGCTCCGCTGGCGTCGAGCGGAGCCGCACCACCTCGTCGAGAATGCGGTGGGCGGTTTCGAGCTTTGATAGCTTAGGCAATGCGATTGGCTCTGTCCGGTCGCGAGCCAGCAGCGTGACGATATTAGTTGCGGAGTCGAAGCCCGCGCCATCGCGCGTGATGTCGTTGGCAACAATGGCGTCGAGGTTTTTGCGCGCGAGTTTTTCACGCGCGTGCTTGAGCAAGTCGTCGCTTTCGGCGGCGAACCCGATGACCAGTAACTCGTCATGCCGCGCACCGCTGACCGACGCGAGGATATCCGGCGTCGGCTCCAGCACGAGCGTGAAAATCTGATTCGACTTCTTGAGCTTGTGGGCGGACGGGGAAGCCACGCGATAGTCGGCAACGGCCGCCGCGCCGATAAAGACGGTGCTGTTTGTCACTTCATGCGTCACCGCTTCGAGCATCTCCGCTGCCGATGGCGCGCGCACGACGCGAACGCCCGCCGGTGGCTCGACGCTGGTGATGCCCGCCACGATTGTCACCTCCGCGCCGCGCGCTCGCGCCGCTTCGGCCAGCGCAAAGCCCATCCGCCCCGACGAGCGGTTCGAGATGAAGCGCACCGGATCGATCTCTTCGCGGGTCGCTCCGGCAGTGATTAGAATGCGCTCGGCTTTCAGATCAAGCTCTCGCCAATTCGCGGGATTATTTGTTTCGCCCAACATCGCCAGCGCCGCCGTAACGATCCTTTCCGGCTCGCTCAAGCGGCCGGGACCGAAAGTGCCGCAGGCCATCTCGCCCGCGTCAGGCTCAATAATGTGGACGCCGTCAGCGCGCAACTGTGAGAGGTTGCGCCGCGTCGCCGGGTGCTGCCACATGATGGTGTTCATCGCCGGAGCGACGAGGACGGGAGCGGTGCAGGCTAGATAGGTTGACGTGAGAAAGTCGTCGGCGATACCGTGGGCAAATTTTGCGAGGATGTTGGCCGTGGCCGGCGCGATGAGCAGCAGATCGACGGTCTGTGAAAAAGTGATATGCGCGATTGGATCGGGATTGTCGGGCGCGTAGTCGTCAACGATGACGTGTTCGCCGGAGAGAGCGCGAAAAGTGAGCGGGGCGATCATCCGGGTCGCGTGTTCCGTCATCGCCACCCGCACACGGCAGCCGGCGCGCTGCAAGCCGCGCAGCACCTCAGCCGCTTTGTAAGCCGCGATCCCGCCTGTCACGCCGAGCGCGACTCGCTGGCCCGAAGACGAGAGAGCATCCTGCGGCGGGATAGCGTTTGACGACATAGAAATCGGCGCGTGTGCTAAGAAGTTTGAGCGCCCGAAATGTAGCACTCTCCGCGCGGGGCGTGCAATCGGGCGGAGCTTAGGAGCGCGGGGCTGTTGCCTACTGCGAAGGCGCTCTCACGCACGCCGAGGCTGGCAGCAACCTCGCGCTCCCAGAACTCCGGTCTCGCCTGCGGCTTGTGGTAAACTTTTTCGCCCCCACGAAACAGACAGTGCTGATAAGTTATAGTTTTCTCGCGATGGTGGACAGAAGTGTCTGGGGAGTAGCGGCCGGATGAAATTTCGCTTGAGCCTGTTGCTGTTGTGCTTGTGGTGTGGCGTCGGAGTCGCGGCGGCACAGCCGCAGCGGTCGCACGCCGCGACGGCCGAACGGCAGGACGCGGAATTTGGTCCCGTCGTCAGTGCCTATCTCGGATACCTGCAAGCCGAGCAAGAAGTGGTTGATGATCGCGCAAGCCGCCACCAGATCAGCCAGGCTTACTACCGGCGCAACTCAAACCGCATCCGCGCTCTGCGTCGCATGACGGTGCAAATTGCGCGCGAAACCCGAAACGACTTCGTGCCGGAGTTATACGCTGTCGCCGCCGACGAGTTCGGTACGCTTTTCGATCCGCAGCCGGACGCGAAAACTTTTCACGTCGGCGAGATCATCAATGACACTTTTCGCTACCTCGGCGCGGTGCGCTCCGCCGAAAATTTTTATCTCTTCGCCCGGCTCGACATTTACGAACAAGCCGAGTTGTTGAAGAAGCGCGAGGATGTGCCACCACCGGCAACAACAGTGCCGGCCGTCGTGGCCCCGTCCGCGCGCGGCACGGCCGTCACACGCCCGCGCCGCGCGACCACTCCTTAACAGTTACTGACGCCGATTAAATTGACAAAGCGCACTCACCTCGACACGGCGGAGCAGCCGACGCTCTTCGCGCAACGAAAGAAGCCCGAAGCGGTCGGGCATGACCAACTGATCCTTTACGCGCTCGGCGATTTTCAGGCGCGGGGCAAAGCTCTGGCCGGGCGCGAACTGCCGCTGGATCGTCTGCGCGGGGCGGTGCGACGAGCCGCCGAAGTTTTCGAGGCCGAAATGTTGAGCGACGAAGAAGCCGTCTCGGCCTTCAGCCGGATCGGCGCGCAAGTGCGGCAGGTTCCGCCCTTCGTCGCCAAGCATCCATTCCGCATTACCGTCTCGACAGACGTGGCCGAGCACGCTCACCGTGTTTATCAAGAGTTCGTCGCGCGGGTGCGTGCGGAAGCCGCTACGCCGGAATCCCCGCAGGCATAGCGCGGCGGGTGCGCGCGGGCAATCTACTTTCAATTGACCGACGTTTAAATGGTGCGAGACTCCATGCCAAATGTTGAGACGCGCGAAGACTTATGGGGCTACGTCGCGGAGGTGCGCCCGGATATCGAGCGGGCGCTGGAAAAATTCCTCCCATTGGTCCCATCACCAGCCGGCACGCGCTTCAACGACGCGGTGCGCGATGCTTTATTCCCCGGCGGCAAGCGCCTGCGCCCGGTGCTGACGCTGCTCGGCGCGGAACTGATCGGGGGGACAACGGCCGCCGCTTTGCCTGCCGCCGCCGCTGTCGAGTTCGTGCATAGCAGTTCGCTGATCTTCGACGACCTGCCTTGCATGGATAACGCGCAAGAGCGGCGCGGGCAACTCGCGCTCCACCGCCGTCACGGCGAGGCTCTGGCCATGCTGGTCGCGGTCGGACTGCTGAACAAGTCCTATGCACTGGTCTTTGAAGGTCAAGGCGGCAATTCCCGCCGCGCGCTCGAAGCGCACGCGGAGTTGGTGGAATGCGTGGGGACCAGTGGCATGGTCACGGGACAGACCGTCGATCTGTCGGGCGACGGCGATGGCGTGGAGCGTCCAGCGAACGTCGAATCGATCCGCAATCTGAAAACGTCGGCGCTGATCCGCCTCGCACTCCGGCTCGGCGCGATCCTCGCAGACGCGAATCCAAGTCAGTTAGCCGTCCTCTCAACATTTTCCCGCCTCATCGGCGAGGCGTATCAACTGAGCGACGACCTTCTCGACTTGAACGAGGATGCCGCCCTCAGCATAGCCGCCGGCGGCTCGCTGCCGCGGCGCTCGACATCGGCGCTCGATGATGGCCCCAGCCGCACGCGCCGCCGCGTCGCCGGGATGGTGGCGGAAGCTAAAGACGTGCTCGCCGGCGAGTTCGGCAATTCGCGCCCGGCGTTGCTGCTGGCGGAACTGGCCGATTACATCGCGTCGCGGAAAGCCTGAATGCCTTCACCCGTAAATCGCTATGAGCTGGAGTAGTTAAGACCACTACCAACAGAGTTGAGGTAGCCAACAGCAAACACTTAGAGAGATTCGCAGCTTGTTGTAAAACGGGAACGCCCAGAATCAGGGTAAGTGTCAGTGCAGATACATAGTTAGCTGGCTCCTTGCTCTATTTAACTTCCCTAGCCCCATCGCTAATCATTACGTTCAACAGTGCGGCCTTTAGCGCCAACCTTGAAAATGGACAGGATTAACAGGATGAACAAGATTGAGCAATAATCAAGAAGCTTTCCGTCCTACATCTTGTCAATCCTGTTAATCCTGTCTGAAATGTTTTATGGCTCGAATTAGTCCGGCCAGTGCTGATGAGGTCGAGCGCAGTTACGAGTTCTGTCGGCGGACGACGCGGCATCACGCCAAGAGTTTCTACTTTTGCACGCAGTTTCTGCCCCGCGAGAAGCGGCGGGCGATCTACGCCGTCTATGCACTGTGCCGTCACGTGGACGACGAGGTGGATGAGGCAGGCGTGTCAGACGAAGCTGGCGCGCGGGCGGCAGTTGAAAAATGGCAAAGCGATCTTGAAAAAGTTTACCGGGGCGAGAGCGCCACCCAGTCGCCGGTGCTGATCGCGTGGGGCGACATGCTCAAGCACTACGTTATCGCGCGGGAGTTGCCGCTTGAACTGATGCGCGGCGTGTTGATGGACACTTATCAGAAGCGTTACGAGAGTTGGGAAGAGTTGCGCCTCTACTGCTACCGCGTGGCCTCGGTCGTCGGCCTAATGACTTCGGAAATCTTCGGCTACGAGCGCCCCGAAACCTTGCGATATGCCGAGGCGCTCGGATTGGCGATGCAATTGACTAACATTCTGCGCGACGTCGGCGAGGATTTGCGGATGGGTCGCGTCTATCTGCCGCAGGACGAGTTGCGACGCTTCGGCGTCACAACTGAAGCCTTGCGGCGCGGCACAATCGATCAACCGTTCCGCGAATTAATGCGCTTTGAAATTAGACGTGCTCGCGCTCTCTACGCCGAAGCGGAACAGGGTATCCCGCTGCTCGAACGAGACGCGCGCTTCACTGTGCTTCTCGCCGCGCGGCTCTACGGAAGGATTCTGGACGAAATTGAAAATAACGACTTTCAGGTTTTCGAACGGCGCGCGCACCTGAGCTTCGGGCAAAAGCTGCGCGCCGTGCCGCGCCTGTGGCGCGCCGCGCGCCGCCTCCGATGAATTTGCTCAGGATGGCGGTTGAGTGATGGTGGAAATAACGAGTTGATTGCGCCGTCGCGAAGTCCTCTGTTACGATGCCTCCAATCTTTTCGCGCAGTGGCTTGAGTTGGCACATTTGCCGGCGTCCTACATTCAGACAATCGAGACAGCAAACCTTCTATGAGCCAGAGAAAGAGCCGCCGTAAATTTTTAGGAAGTGCCGTCGCCGGGATAGGGATGGCAACTCTCGGAGCGCACGTCCGCGTTGAGGCCGTTACGCCAAGCGGGCAGCAAGCGTCATCAGCCGCCGCTACCACCACGCAACGGCGCGCCGCGCCGCCGATAGTTGTCGCGAGCGGAAACGGCGTCGCGGCCGTCTCGAAGGCCGTCGAAATGCTGCGCGCCGGCAGCGACACGCTGGACGCCGTGATCGCCGGCGTGAACATCAACGAACTTGATCCAAAGGATAATTCGGTCGGCTACGGCGGGCTGCCGAACGAGCGGTGCGATGTCGAACTGGACGCGAGCGTGATGCACGGCCCGACCCGGCGCGCCGGCGCTGTTGCCTCCCTGCGCGGCGTGCGCGAGCCTTCCAAAGTCGCGCGCATGGTACTTGAGCGGACGGATCACATCCTGATCGTCGGGCAAGGCGCGCGCGAGTTCGCCACCGCGCACGGCTTTGAGGACACCAGCCTGCTGACCGAAGAATCGCGCCTCGCGTGGCTGCGCTGGAAAGAGACCATGTCCGGCATGGATAAGTGGGGACCCAGCCAATACATCCCCGCTCCCGCTTCTCCCGCCGGGGAAAAGCGACTCGCCGCCGAACGACAGCGGGCCAGCTACAGGCTGGCGGAAACTTACGCGGGCGGCGACGTGAAGCGCCGCGAAGAGCTTTTAGCGTGGGCCGATGAAGTGGCGTTGAAGCCGCCGACTGGCACGATTAACTGTCTGGCGTTGGACTCCGCCTTCGACATCAGCGGCGTCACGACGACGAGCGGGCTGGCATGGAAAATCCCCGGCCGCGTCGGCGATTCGCCGCTCATCGGTTGCGGCTTATATGTCGATAACGACACCGGCGCGGCCGGTTCGACCGGGCGCGGCGAAGAAGTGATCTACATCAACGGCGCGCGCACCATTGTCGAGTTCATGCGACAGGGAATGGGGCCTGAGCAGGCGTGCCTTGAGGCGCTGAAATTAATTGCCAGACGCTATGGCAATGATCTGGAAAAACTCAAAGACATCGACGTTAATTTCTACGCCTTAAACAAGCGTGGCGATTACGCCGGGGCCGCTATCTGGAGCCATACGGTTAGCAGTCAGGGCGAGAAGCGTCGCCGGCAATTTGCCTTCGCCGACGCACAGGGCGGGCGATTACTCGACAGTGCCTTTCTGTTCGAGCGCCGCTAAAGCGTTCGCAATAGACGAAAAACAGAGCGATAATCAGAGCTTCCACTGTTAAATTAAACTGGCGAAAGCTCTTTCTCTTCGTAAATGTTTGTTGACACAAAGCGTTTATTCGTGTAAAAAACTCAGGTCAAAGCAAGCCCACAGAGGCTCGCTGACCTGCTTTTTTTTTAGGAAGCTACAAGGAACGACAAGCCACAGGTTGAGGCGGGTTATAGCGAGGCAATACTTAAACGGCCCGTCTCCTGCGAGTCAGACCAACTCGAGGTTGCGTTCTCACAAATCACTGGTTCAGTCTACGGGAGGAGAATAATGAGCAGCAGAACTTGGAGCCGCACGGCCATCGCGATGTGCCTGTCAGTTGCCATCCTGAGCACTTACTCGATGGTGGCTCTGGCCGCGCCGGGACAAGCAAGGCAATCTGGCGAGTTATCAGTCGTCGGCGAAGTAACCGTCAACGGGACGAACGCCATTTCCGGTGCCACTGTATTTACCGATAGCACCATCACCACGGCGAAGAATTCCAGTGCCGTCGTTAGCCTCGGGAACCGCGGCCGCGTCGAGCTGTTGCCGAACTCGAGCGTCAAAATTAGCTTTAGCGAAAACAGTGTTACCGGCAATCTGAGCGCCGGTCGCGTCCGGCTTTCGACCTCTTCCAAGATCGCCGCCAGCGTCCTGACGAAGGATGGCGAGGCGGTGGCGGATGCCGAGCAGCCGAATGTTTTCACAGTTGATGTCGAGTGCGGTAACACGGTCGTTGCCACGCAAACGGGCCGCGTCGAACTGCGCGCGGGCAGTGAGAACAAGCAGATCGCTGCCGGTTCAGATGCCACTGCTGGCGTTGTCCAGCCCGGTTCGCGTTGCACCCGCCTGTCACAGGCTCCGAGCTTCGGCGCTCTGTCCGGCGGTGCATTAGCGGCTCTCCTGTTGGCTGCTGGCGGTGCGGTCGCGGCTGCGATCATCGCGGCGACCGACGACAGCAATGATTTTAACGTCGGTGGCACGGCGCCAGTCTTCAGCCCGAGTCGTCAGTAAGTAGCAGCACAGGGGCTGAAGTTTTTACGCTGTGCGATTTTCTCTAGCACAGTAGACACGAACAGCAGCTTGCGGGTCATGCGAGGCGACAGTTTTCGCGTGACCCGCAAATTTTTGTTTGTGGTAGTCTCCGTTCACAGACTTTTAAGTGACCCATGCACGTTGCGGTTGTCGGCACTGGATATGTTGGGTTAGTCACGGGAGCCTGCTTCGCGGAGTACGGCGTCAACGTGATCTGCGTTGATATTGATGCCGCGAAAATCAAACGCCTCGAAGAAGGTCAACTCCCGATCTACGAACCCGGTCTGGATCAGATCGTCAGCAGGAATGTGCAGGCCGGTCGCTTGAGCTTTACGACTGACTTGCACTCGGCTGTCGAGCAGGCACTCGTCATCTTCTTGGCCGTCGGGACCCCTCCGAAAGAAGACGGCTCGGCCGATCTCCGTTACGTCGATGATGCGGCGCGCTCCATCGCCAAGGCGATGAACGGCTATAAGGTGATCGTCACCAAATCTACTGTTCCCGTGGGCACGGGCGAGCATCTACGGAGTCTGATCAAAGAGCACCAGCAAAAGCGGTACAACTTCGGAATCGTCTCAAACCCTGAATTTCTGCGCGAGGGCGCGGCCATCAACGACTTCATGCGTCCTGATCGCATCGTTATCGGCAGCCGGGATGAAGAAGCCGTCGCGATCATGCGCGATCTTTACCGGCCGCTGTTTCTGATCGAGACGCCTTTCGTCGTCACCTCGGTCGAAGCCGCCGAACTGACGAAGTACGCCGCCAACGCTTTCCTCGCCACCAAGATTTCCTTTATCAACGAGATCGCCAATCTGTGCGACAAGATCGGCTGTGACGTGCATGATGTGGCCCGCGCCATCGGAATGGACAACCGGATCGGGAAGAAGTTTCTACACCCGGGTCCCGGCTACGGCGGCTCGTGTTTTCCCAAAGACACCAGCGCGCTCGTCTCCGTCGCCCGCCAGTTCAGTTCTGACTCGCTGATCGTCGATGCGGTAATCGAAGTCAACCGACGGCAGCGCGCACTGATGATCGAGAAGATCAAAAAGCTGGCCGGCGACTTCAAGGGCCAGACCGTCGCCGTGCTCGGCCTGTCATTCAAGCCCGAAACGGACGACATGCGCGACGCGCCTTCGGTTGACATCGTTCAGGCTCTCGTTGAGGGCGGGGCCGTCGTGCGCGCCTACGATCCGGTCGCGATGGACGCCGCCCGCCAATGTCTGCCTAACATTGATTATGTCCAAGACGAATACGAGGCGGTCGCCGG
>JACCRA010000190.1 GCA_013813825.1 Pyrinomonadaceae bacterium
CGTTGCCGTCGATGATGATGGCGTTGCGAATCACGATCCGTTGATAACGCCTGCCGCTTTCGACCTTCCGCTTCGCTGGCTGCGCGGAGACGGCACTCAGAGCGAGGGCACAGACGACGAACGAGAGGGTGATGCGATGCGCGCCTGTCACGCCGCGCCGGGGCCGAGTCTGGACTCGGAAAGAGGGAACCAATCTTTTCATGAGTCTCACCGATGTAACGGAAGATGAAAGAGCGCCGTATTCCGGCTCGCGAGCGGCGGCGGCGGTGCCGAGGATAATAATTTCCTTGCGCCCGCCGCAAGTTTAGTTTAAGAGAATGAGTCAAGCGCAATGGCAATTCAAAACCACTTGAGGAGAGCACCATGCCAACCACTAAAGCCACGAAGAAGACAGCCGCCGCGAAGAAAGGCGGCGCGGCCAAAGGAACCAGTCGGAAGTCGGCCGCGAAGAAGCCGGCGGCGAAGAAATCGGCCGTTAAATCGCCGGCCAAAAAGTCGGCCGCTAAATCGCCGGCGAAGAAATCCACGGCCGCCGCTCAAGGCAGGAAGCAGGGCGCGGCGAAGAAATCAACGAAGAAGGGCGGCTCGAAGAAGTCGGCGACCCGCAAGAAGGCGAAGAGCATCGTCCGCCGCGTCTTGGCCGGCGCTGCCGCCGGACTGGTCAGCGGAGCCGTCGCCGCCGCGCTGCCCCCGCTCGAAGAGACAGCCGGCATCACCCCGCCGGACGAGACGAAGCAGGGCGATGAACAGAAGTAATACCGGATAGCGCATCAGAAGATAAAAGCGATCCCCGAAACGACACGAAGTGCGGCGAAATCAGTCTGCCTTCGTGTTATTTCGGGGATCGCTTTTTTTCAGTTCTCTACTAAGGCTTCGGCGTTTTGTACTTGTCGATCAGTTGTTGCATCCCCTCGACCGAATTGTTGTGGCGGTATTTGTAGTAGCTGGTTAAGTCGGCCATCATCTGCTCGCGCACCTGCTTGTACTGCTCGCTGCCTTCGGAGAGCGCGAGCGCGTGGGCGTAGGCGTCGATTACCTTGTCCATCTGCGCTTGGCCTTTCTTCAGCAACTCATCTTTCCCCGCTCCGGCCGGCGCGGCCTTGTACTCCTCGGCCAGTCGCTGGTATTCGACGTTCTGAATATCGCTGATCATTAAATAGTTAAAAGCGTCGGCGGGGTTAAGCGCCGCCGCCTTTTCCAGCCGCGCGAGCGCCTCCGCGGTGTTCTTCGACGTGTAGGCCAGCACGGCCAGATACTGTTGAAGCTGCGGCAGCCACTTCGTCTTGTATTCCGCCCACCGCGCGTCGTCGAAGCTGGCCGGCTTTTTGTCGGCCTCGATCAACTCAATGGCCTTGATCCCGTACTGCCGGCTCGCATCGACGAATTGCGCGTTGCCGCGTCGCGCCTGATCGATGCCGTGCAACGATAACTGCGTCAAAATGCCGACGGCTTCGGGGTTACGCGCGAGATAGACGGCGGCGACGCGGAAAGCATCGACGTGGCGGTTGGCGCGGACATAGGCATCAATCGCGAACGGCTGAATCTGCTCGGCCTCGGTTGGTTCGTTAAAGACCGTCAAAAAGTTTTCCGCGAGCGTGATCTGCTGCGCGTCGTCTTTCACGTCGTTAAATTTTTCGAGGACGAGTCCGGCCACTTGCGGCCGGAGCGTGCTCTTCGGATATTTTTTGACGAACTCGCCGGCCGCCTGCAAGCGCGCCGCCGCGTCGGCCGCGACCTGCACCTTCATCGCTTCTTTCGTCTCGGCTTCAGGAGCCTGCTGTGGCGGCTTCGCTGCCGGCTGCTGCTGTGTCGTTGCCGCCGGGGCGTTATCAGGTGTTACCTTGCCGCGATTACCGGAGCGGGCGTTCGCGGGCATCGTCAAGAGCACGCCGCACGCACCGGCGGCAGCCACGACGCAGATCAGTTGGCGAAGTTTCTTCGACATGATTCTTCCCTTCAATGTTGTTGAGCGTTTGCACCAGACGGGGGAGCGCGATGCCATTTACTCTAGCCGACGCTCCCGGCTCGCGGCAAGGGGCAAAGCAGGCATTTTAAGCGCGGCTGTGTTGTAGAAGCCGGCTTAACGTCCTCTATTTATTTTCCTTTCCATGCTAGGCGTCGGTTTTGGCGCAGCCGCGCCAGATGGCACGACCCATAATTCCACCGTGCGATTCTCACGACGCCCCCCGTTTACAAGTGTGATTCTTTCAGAAGCAATGTTGCTCTCCATCGCCAGATAAAATCTATCGCTTACCGCGAGCTTATAGGCTGTGCCATTCCGGTCTCGCCGCCCATCATAAGTAATTATGTACGCCCGCCGATCAAATTCTTTTTCCAGCAAAGCCGCTAAACCGTCCAAAATAGCTGGTTGGTTTAAGTATTCGTGCTCACTGAAAAGCTCCAGCGATATTCGATCAACATAAGGATGCTGATATTCATAAAACTTCTGTGCCGTATTTGCGCTCGCCTGCTCCAAAGAGATAGTTGGGGTTGAACGAGGCAAGGACGACATATCCGGGACTATCCAAACCTCAATTGTCAGATGTTCTCGGCGTCCGCCATAGACAGCACGCACTCTCGAATCTTCAGCAACCCACCTTCTCAGCAAATTTCTTGCGTAATTTGCGTGAACTATTCCGCTGCCAAAGAGGGCGCTACGTCCGCTATAACCAATAACATATGCATGTACACTCAAATCAGATTTCAGCAAATTTCCGACACTATCAAGCACCGCCCATTCGGATTCATCACTCTCGCAACCGGAAATGTCGGTTCTACACTTTGAATACTCAACAAACTTACGCGGCAATCGCGGGTTCTCTTGAGCCACGACAGAATTATTCGCAATGGCGCACAAAGCCGTGAGTACCGCTACAAATTTCATTCTTCGCTCTATAGATTTAACAACGGGTCTAACCAGCATGATGTCGTCACCGCTCCTTGTGCTATTATTTTCCGCCCGCGCTGATCGCCTCTGCTCGAAGGTTCGTCTCAAACAGTTTCAGAATCCGTCTGTATTCGTCCGCCCAACTCGTGTCGCGCTCGAACGAGTGATCCTCGACCGGATAGACGGCCAGTTCCCAGTTCTCTTTCCGCAGTTCGATCAGGCGCTGGACCAGTCGCACCGTATCCTGAAAGTGGACGTTGGCATCCACCATGCCGTGACAGATGAGGAGCGCGCCCTTCAAGCCCGCGGCGTGATAGATGGGCGAACTGCGTTTGTAAGCCTCCGCGTCCGTCTGCGGTAAATTGAGGATATTGGAGGTGTACGGGTGGTTGTAGTGCGCCCAGTCGGCGACGGGCCGGAGCGCCGCGCCCGCCGCGAATACGTCCGGCGTGGTGAACATCGCCATGAACGTGATGAAGCCGCCGTAGCTGCCGCCGTAGATGCCGATGCGCTTGGCATCGACGCCGTGTTCGCGGACGAGGTACTGGGCGGCATCGAGGTGGTCGGTCAAATCCTTGCCGCCAATGTGGCGGTAAATGCCCGT
>JACCRA010000247.1 GCA_013813825.1 Pyrinomonadaceae bacterium
CGGAGTTGAGAGTTGCGCCCCGCCGCCAGATGAAATAAACGGGGATGCCGGTGAGGACCAGCAGGTAGCCGATGCCGGAAGTCTTCGGCGTCAGATACGCGAGGTCGAGGATGAGCAGCGTGGCGAGTGCGATGTAGATAATGGGGACCAGCGGGTAGCCGAAAGTGCGGTAGGGGCGCGGGGCGTCAGGGGATTTGCGGCGCAGCACGACGACGGCTCCGACCATCAGGGCATAGAAGACAAGATCAACCGAGACGATGTATTCGAGCAGTTGCGTATAGACGTTGCCGTAAGTGTTCGCGCCGGTCGTCGGGTCCGTGCCGGTGATCGTGCGCGGCAGCGTCAGGAATGCCGCCCACACGCCTTGCGCGGCGAGGGCGAAGGCCGGGACGCGGCGCGCGTTCAAAGTACCGACGCGATTGAAGAACAGACGGTCGCGCGCCATCGCGTAATAGACGCGCGCGCCGGCGAGGATTAAGCCGTTGTTGCAGCCGAAAGTCGAGATGATGATCGCCACTGCCATCAGGTAAGTGCCGGGCGTGCCGAAAATTTGTTGCATCGTCGCGGTGGCGACGCGGTTCTGCGGTGCGTTCTGAATCCCTGAGAGCGGCAGCGTCACGACGTAGGCCAGATTGGCGAGCAGGTAAAGCGCAACGACCAGCGCGCAGCCCATAAGCAAAGCGCGCGGCAGATTACGGCCGGGCTCGCGCACCTCGCCGGCCGTGAACGTCACGTTGTTCCAAGCCGATTGCGCGAACAGCGGCCCGACCATCGCGCGCCCCAACAGCATTATCAGCGCCAGCCCGCCCACGATCCCAAGTCCCGGCTGCGCGGTCTGCGGCTGCCAATTGTTCGCCCACGAATCCCACCACGCGGAGGTGAAGGCCGCGCTCGCCCCATTCGCGCCGAAGATCAGCCCGACTAAAATCAATCCGGCCAGCGCCGCCGTCTTCGTGAACGTGAACGTGTTTTGAATCCACTTGCCCGCCTCAAGGCCGAACGTGTTGACGAGCGTGAGCAGCAAGATCATCAACACGGCGACGAGTTGTTGCGTGGAGAGACTGAGCGCGTAGCCGCCGAGCCGGAGCGTCCCGACGGGAAACTCCGGGACGACGACGAACGGCTCGACGAGGTAATTGGTCCCCGACACTTGCGGCAGCAAGACGCCGACGAAATTAGCGAAGGCGACAGCCACCGCCGCGATGGTCCCTGTCTGAATCACGAGCAGCAGCCCCCACCCGAACAGAAAACCAGTTGCCGGGCCGTAAGCCTCGCGCAGAAAAACGTACTGCCCGCCCGCGCGCGGCATCATCGCCGCCAACTCCGCGCAACAGAGCGCGCCCGTAATCGTCAGCACGCCAGCGAGCGCCCACGCCATCAGCAGCCACCCCGGCGCGCCCACCAGCCGCGCCGATTCAGCCGACGTGATAAAAATGCCCGACCCGATCATCGAGCCGACCACGATCATCGTCGCGTCAAGTAAGCCGAGATCGCGTTCCAACTTCGGCGTTGGTGTCGTCTCTTCTGCGGTTCTCATCGGAATCAAGCGAATGGCTCTCTGGATGGAAAGATTGCACTCTGACAGTTTCTTTACTTTTCTTCTTGTCCCTTACTCGTCATCTTCAGCTTGCTCTGCTTCTTCCAGCTCTTCGACAGAAACCCCGCTCAGGAAATCTTGAACTGGTATGGATGACAACTTTCTTTCCAAATAGCCGCTAATTGCGCCATCATCCATCGTTTGTAATTCGTGCCGGACGCCAAGCCGCGCCCTCAGCTTTTGTGCCAGTTCTTTCACCCAAAACTGCATACTCATCTGAACAATTTCAGCGCCAATTTGTTCAGCCGCTCTTTGCGTCTTTCCAGTTCGCGGTAATCTGTCAACGACGATGAATGTCACGGATGAACTTTTGCCGCCGGCCATCTCTAACTCGCGCGCGTAGCGGGATAACTTATCTTTGGAGATTTCAGAATTGCCGACGCCAATAAAACCAATGTCGAAGCGCGCTATTTTCCCGGGCCGAAATAAAAGGGTGGCATCGCTTTCCCGTAAGTCGGAACTGTCGGACAACCAAAACACGCGGGACGTTTTTCTGTTCGTGGCGGGATTAACCCTTTCAAATCCGAGCAGGGAAAGATAGGAACCGAGGATCAGCCGCTCGAATAATTTTCCGTACATTGACTTGTCGGAGCCGCGAATCGCCAGCGTCTGACTGCCTATCGTCGTTGTCAGGCGAGCGATAGCTTTCCAGTCAAGCTCGACGCGCCGCCCGCTGGGTTCTTCGGCAAAGCCTAACGTCATCCTGACATCGCCAAATTCATCGCGGCATTTCTCGGCGGCTTCGTCTATCGCGGATTCAAAGTCGGCAACGTATCGCCCAATAGCTTCGGGGTTGCTTCGCAGAACATTCTGAACAGATTTACCCGTCAACCCAAGTAACCACTGTGCAATCCAAATCGATGCCTTGTCATTTTTTCTGGCCGTGGCGATTTGATTAACCGCCATACCGGAAAGATTTTCTGTGAAATCATTTATCTCTGAACAACCGCGCGCAAACAATGCGACTATCGCACCGCTGGTGATGGCGATGCGCCGCCGCGATAAAGGTTCTGTCTGCGTACGGATGTTTTCGCCCATCATCACGCTCAGAATTGCGTGCCTGATGGCTTCGATACCAAGTCGCTCGACAAACTGCCGACCACCGCCCGTGAGCAGGATGCGACCGCCTTCTGGAAAAAGATCGTTAATAGATGGCGCATCACCCTCAGACATCTTAGTCCTCGATAGGTAGGTGCGGCTGTCCAATCTCTAAAACGGGTGGGCAGTTAAGACAGAGAACATTCTTCGCCGCGTACCCTAACCACTGATGCGCTTCCTTTTGCATCATCTGGACGTATTCAGGATTAATGTCGAAGAGGACGAACCGACGCTCAAGACCTGCGGCCGCCGCGCCGACTGTGCCAGACCCGGCAAACATATCCAAGACTACATCGCCTTTGAAGGAGTAATAACTAATCACTTTCTGGGCTAGTTCTAAAGGAAACGCCGCAGGATGTTTGGAGTTGGTTCGCGGCTGAATGCGCCAGACGTTCGTGCGCTCGTAATCATCGCCGACCTTTGACGCGGCCACCGCCTCTCTCTCTGGGTGATGGCGAATATGCCAGTCAATTAACAAATCTGTCCGCTTGCGATAAACCAGCACGTATTCCGTCACCGGCACGGCTTTATATTGAAGTGGATTGCGGTCAGCGGCAAAGCGGCGTCCTCTGCCCGTCGCCCATCCCGCGCCTTCCGGCTTCATCCAAATGATGTCGTCAATAAAATCATAACCCTCTTCGATGAAAATACGATGAAGGTCAAAAGGGACGGCGATACGTTTGGAGGATTCGCTGCGGCTGGCGCGGCGCAGCAGCACCGGCGCACAGTTAATCGCAAAGAAGCGGCCTTCATTCAGCACGCGATGAGCGCGCTTAACGACTTGGCGCATCTTGAACAGGTACTGCTCATACTCTTCATAGTCGCTGTACTGCGGGCGGGCATTGAAGTAGGGCGGTGAAGTAAAAACTAAATCAACGGAAGCCGCCGGCATGTCGTCGATCAACTCGACGCGATCACCCAACCCAATCGTGTTCCGCAATGTTGAAAGAGGATACGGAATATCGCGGCGTTGTTTCGTCAGTCGCGCCTCATCTTTTCTCAGCAGTCGCGCTTCGAGCATCTCCGGTTTGGTGGTCTGGTCAAACAATATCTCCGTTGTGTAAGCGTTAATC
>JACCRA010000325.1 GCA_013813825.1 Pyrinomonadaceae bacterium
CTTGCGGGATAAGCGGCCCGTAGCCGCCCGAGCCTGTTTGCGCGTAAGCGCGGGTTCCGCCGCTCAATGAGCGCAGCTTGTTGCTTGCCATCAGTCCCTCAAGGGCCAAGATAGCGCCGCCCGCCACGGCCGTGCGGCGTAAGAATGATCGCCTGTTTATTTCTCCCATTTTTCTATTCTCCTAGAGGACGTTTGAGACCGAGGTGGCGGCACGAGCGCAAGTCGCCTGCGCGCCGCACGGACGAACGCGGCGGCATCGCTTTCGGGTCCGCGCTCACTACTTACAAATTCGTCGAGGCACACCAACCACAGCGCGCGACCGCGAAGGGCGGCGCTCGTCTGTGACTGCTCGAATTATTCAAGAGGTGCGGACGGAGTTTAGAGGCGAGTTGTTATGTAATGGTGAAATTCAGATGAACCATTCATTAAAAATTGAAATCGGCTCGCGCAGCGGGTGAAGATTTTACCAAGAGTTCAATCAATGTTAACCCTCTGTTGCCTTCGACTGTGTAGCTTGCTCGCATACAGGAATGTTGACTTGCTTGAAGTGTCGTCGCTCCTGCGGGCGACGGGAGGGTTGTGCCCCATCCTCTCGCCGCCCGTTAATCAATCGGATGCAGTTTTCACTTGGGAAAAGTTCAGCTCACAGGAAAGGAATCAATATGCTCCGCTCACACAAAGGAATTTTCAACGCGTTATTTTTCGTCGTCTTGTGCTTCGGCTCGGCGGCTGCCACACAGGCCGACACCATCACGCTGACACTGCCAGACTTCAATGGTTCGTTCGTCCCGCCCAACCAGACGTTTCCGCGCCCGACATTGACGATTGGCACTTTCAACTTCACCATCCCGGCGGGACAACAGATCATTGGAGCCACGCTGACGGGCACTTTCGGCAATTCGGTCAACGGTGTCAGTTCTCCTCTCAACCTTCTGTTCGACGGCCTGCAAGTCGCACAGTGCGCCCCGAGTGCGCCCTGCACCGGAACCTTCGGCACGACGGGGCCGACCCCATTCACCTTCAACTTTAGTAACTTCTCGACGTTGAATGACGGAACGGCCTTGCTGGCTTTCTCGCAACTCGGCCCCGGCGCGGTCCGTCTCGGCAACCTGACACTCACGATTCAAACCCCAGTGCCGGAGCCGGCCACGATGACGCTGCTCGGCATCGGTCTGGCGGGCGTGGCCGCCAAGATTCGCCGCCGTCAAGCGGGTCGCCGGAAAGCAGCCTAGCTCGTTGCGGATTCTTTCAAACGCCGAACCACCCGCGAGCCGATCAAGGCTGGCGGGTGGTTGGCTTGTGCCGCGAGAATTTCTGAAGACCGCATATTCGGAGCGGCCAGAGCGTCTTCGGCTTAACTTCGCCTAGTAAACGCCGGACGCGAAATCAAATTGATGCCAATTGAGGAGAAGGGATGCCAACAGATCAACAAGCAGCGGCGCGCGTCTGAAGGCAACGATTCTCACGCTCTCGTTCGGAACTGCCATCTGGTTTTGCCTGCACAGTCAGCACTGCGCCTCTGAGACGTCTTCGCGCCGTCACCTTTGCGTCTCCGCCCTTCGACTCATCCCGGCCCGTTTCATGTTCCATTCCCAGAGCGTCAATCGGATGTCTCTCTCGCAAAGGCGGTAGTCCGAGCAGTTCATTGGCTTCGTCCAAGCAGCGCGCGCAACTGACTAAATGACTGAGCACGGCGCGGCTCACGCCCGCCTCGCCGGTCTGGTAGATGCGGCAGAGGTGTTCCGGCGGAAAACACTCGCTCCGCCGCGCGGCAAAAATCTCCCGGCGCAGCTCAGCAAAGATGTCGGTGACAGAGTGGGTATCAACGTCCGCAACCGGAAGGCAAGCGGAGCGGTGGTTAGGATGCGAGCACGAAGCGAAGCTGGCGAGAAGAGCGCGGACTTCGCTTCGCGCGGACTTCAGCCGGACGTTCACCATGTTGCGCGAACTATTTAATAGCCTCGCCACTTCGCTGGGGAAATAACCGTGGAAAAATCGTAGCAGCAACACGCTCCCGGAGATCGAAGTCTCTTTGCGAAGGCAAGCGTAGCGGCACACAATCTGAAGTTCGGCTTGAGCCTCCATCCGGTGCAATGGATCAGCGGCGATCATTCCCTCTTCAACCAAATTGTGCTCGATGAGAGAGAGCTGTTCGAGTCGCGTGACGCGTCGTTGATGCGAGAAGTGGACGTTACGCAAGACACCGTACAAATAATTATCGGCGTCGTTGATGCCCAAGAGATCCGGGCCGGAGAGCGTAAACTGCACGAAAGCCTCGTGCAGAACGTCTTCGGCCAACTCGCGATTCGGACTGACGATTTGCACCGCCCATTTTAAGAGACGGTCGTAGCGCGCGAGGAAAAGTTCCTCACGGCTCGGTTGAATTGCAGCAACGACAGATCCCATTTTGAAAAGCAGCTTTTGTGAAGTCAGGACATTACCTGCGCGGTGAATTTCCAAACGAAAAGTTGTAGCTGGACTGTACAGCTTTCTTTTGAACTAGAAGTTAACTGGCAGTGACTGGAGGGTTAATACTTCAACTCGGCATCGTTTCTACGAAGCGAACTTCGACCGCCGCCCGACCTATCAGGAGTTTGTTCGCGACTTACAACGAGTGACCGGCCTGACGAGTGACGATACGCTCCTGCGCCAAGCGGCATTTGCGGTTGAATTCACCGGGCGGCAGGAATTCCGCGCCCGTTATGACGCGCTGCCGCTCCCTGCTTACGTCAACGCGCTGTTCCAGACAGCGGAGATCGGCGGTCTCACGTCCATCACCCGGCAAGACGGCACGCCACTCACGCGCGCGCAGTTGGCCGACGGTAGCCGTTCGCGCGCCGCCATCCTGCGCGAGATTGCGGAGGGCCGCGAAGTGGCGGCGCAGTTCTTCAACCGCGCGTTTGTGGCGACGCAATACTTCGGCTATCTCCGGCGCGACCCGGAAGAGCCGGGCTATTCGCAATGGGTGGCGCTGCTTGATGCTAATCCGCGGAACTTCCGGGAGTTGGTGAACGGCTTCGTCAATTCCACCGAGTATCGGCTGCGCTTCGGGAGACCATAAAGGCCGGAGTCCGTAGCGCCGTGTTGATCGCATGTCGGTCAACGAGATGAGGGGCAGGCTGATAACCTGCCCCTCACTCGTTTGTAACGTGTGGCACAAACGGATCAGAGTAAGGTGTCGTTCTCACCTACTGTCGGCGGCACTCATGCGGAACTCAACATATCGCAATTCACTCGGTGATACCTGTTGCCCTAAACGTATGACACCATGTCTTAAGCTAGGCTCCCGTATCCTTCGGCTCGGCGCTTCGCCAGCGCCTACGTCTTAAATTACCTCGAACTATGACTGGCGTAACGCTCTAATAAAATTCACGGATTTCTGGTAAAGCAATCAGATTAGGTCTCTATTTAACTTAACTTAAGTGGCTGCTTGTCAATCCCTATTGCTTTAGCATTTAGGAAGCCAGCAAACGTCACTCAGCGTTTTCGCGCTTGCCCCGCGTTAAACTGCCCGGAAGTGGCTTTGGGATGAGTCTTTTGGCTGTGGAGTGAACCGCAGTTTGTGAGTGTTCCCCTCTAACTTGTAAGGAGTACAACATGCCCTACAGAAGTAAATTCGTTCTCTCACTTTTCGCGCTCGGAGTTATTTGCCTCGGTTCAGCCACGGCAAGGGCCGATAGTATTATTGTTGGTAATAGTACAGGCGCGAATTCGACAGCCACTGTTACCATGGTCTCGCTGGTTCCGGCCGGAGGCGGTAACTCTACTTTCTCTTTCAGACTGACGAACACGTCACCTTTTGACGCCCGCATCACTGCCGTCGGCTTTGACTTGGTTGGAGGCGACAACACCCTCGGTAACGACGGGATAGATGGCTTCACGGCCAGTAACGTCGGTAATTTCACGTTCGGTGACGGCGACCTCGGCAATGTCCCTCAATTCAACAGTGCCACACTGGATTTCGGGTTCAGTGTCGGCAATAGCGGAAACTTTAGTGGTGGTAGCCCGAACGACGGAATCGCACCAACCAACTTCCTGACCTTTAGCGTGACCGGCAATTTCCAAGGCCTAACGTCGGCGCAGGTCGAAGCCGGGATATTCGTGCGCTTCCAGCGCGTCGGGGCTAACGGCCAAGGCAGCGACGTAGGAACTCCGACAGCCCCGGTGCCTGAACCAACTACTATGTTATTGCTCGGTACGGGTCTCGCTGGCATTGCCGCAAAGGTGCGTCGTCGCCGGCAGGCGGTGTAGGAACAGTAAGACTGCTAAACAACACAACGAACAAGGCTACGTGAGCAGTGCGGCGTTCACGTAGCCTTTCTGTTTTTCACTACTCGACCGCAGCGGGCAATTGAGCCTTAATTGAGGCTTGATTGCCTAGATTATTACTTTCTCTATCTCATCCAAAGTCAGTTCATCATCAATCCGGTTATAAAGCCGTGTTGTTCGCGTGGACTCAGGTGCCGCTTTTGCGCCGCCTTTTCAAATTGAAAGCGACCATCTCTAAAAGTGGTTGTGAAAGTGCTATCGCAGAGAATTCAGTTACCGGAGGTCGTGGCCCTTCTTTTTGATCTGTTCACTCATCCAGATAATGTGCACTAGATCATTCCCGGCTCGCATGGCGGCTTGGGCATCAAGCACGTCAGTCGTCGGCGAAGATGGGATTCCGCACGAATCTTTTGATTAAGCCGCTTAACGCTGACACCATAGTGCTCATCTGTAAATCGCTCTGGGCCTTTTTATCTTTCGCCACTGCCTCTTCGGACGGCAGCATTAAATTCGCCCGCAACCGGACGGCGTGTTTATAAATCTCCCCGGCGGATTTCTCCACCCGTTGCGCGTTCAGGGCTTCACCGGAAACCCTTTGTTCCGCCAACTCGTTGCTGACGATCTGAATGTGCTGATAGTCTTCTCTGATCTGCCGCCACGCGAGTTGTTGCTGCTCCGGAGTTTTTTTCCCATTCTTTTCTAAATCTTTGAGCAGCCATTCGCGGTATCGCAGATCACGCGCGATAGGCGAAGCGCGCCGCGAATTGACGGTCGGG
>JACCRA010000354.1 GCA_013813825.1 Pyrinomonadaceae bacterium
ATGTTCTCTCGCTCGAAAACGTCAGTAAGAATTACGGGATCAGGCCGCTGTTTGAGGGCGTGACTTTAGGGCTGGAGGCTGGCGAGAGGATCGGGATTATCGGGGCGAACGGTTCGGGGAAGACGACGCTGTTGCGCGTCGTCGCCGGGCAGGAGCCGCCGGACACGGGGCGAGTTGCGCTCGCCGAGGGGCGGGTGCTCAGTTTTTTGCCGCAGAATCCGCTTGTTGATGAAGGCGCGACGGTGCTGGAAACGATCTTCGACGCGAGCGGCGGCGTGATGAAGTTGATTCGTGATTACGAGGCGGCGTGTCACGAGTTGGCCGTCGTGGGCGGGACCAATCGGCGGTTGCTCGACGCGGTGGCGGAGTTGCAACACAAGCTCGAATCGTCGGGCGGATGGGAGCTTGAGACTAATGCTCGCGTGGTGCTCACGAAGCTCGGCATCGATGACACGGCGGCGCGGATGGGGGCACTCTCCGGCGGGCAGCGCAAACGTGTGGCGCTGGCCCATGCGCTGATTGTGAGGCCGGACGTGTTGATACTTGATGAGCCGACTAATCATCTCGACGCTGATACGGTGCAGTGGCTTGAATCGTACCTCGCGCGTTATACGGGGACGCTGCTGCTGGTGACGCACGACCGCTACTTTCTCGACCGGGTGACGACGCGCATTCTTGAGATCGACCGGGGCGCGGTGCAGAGCTTCGACGGGAGTTACGCCTACTATTTGGAGAAGAAGGAGGAGCAGGAAGCGCAACGCGCCGTCGAGGGGCAGAAGCGGAAAATGCTGATCCGGCGCGAATTGGCGTGGCTCAGGCGCGGGGCGAAGGCACGGACGCGGAAATCGAAAACGCGCGTCGATGCGGCTCATGCGCTGATGGCTCAACCAGTCGAGACGGCGAAGGCCGGACTCGACATCGCCATCGGCGCGCGGCGTTTGGGGACCAAAGTTGTTGAGTTGCACGAAGTCTCGAAGAGTTACGACGGACGGCCGTTGCTCGATCAGTTCACCTATTTGCTGAAGCGCGACGACCGCATCGGCATGATCGGGCCGAACGGGGCGGGGAAGACGACGCTTTTGGAAATCATCACGGGGCGCGTTCGGCCGGATGCCGGTGAGGTTGAAATCGGGCAGACGGTCGCCATCGGCTATTACGATCAAGAGAGCCGCGCGCTTAACGACGAGCAGCGGGTGATTGATTACATTCGCGAAGTGGCCGAGCAAGTCGAGACTAAAGACGGGACGCGCATCACCGCGGGTCAGATGCTCGAAAAGTTTCTCTTCCTACCAGCCGCGCAGTATGCCGTGATCGGCAAACTTTCGGGCGGCGAGCGGCGGCGGCTCTATCTGCTGCGCGTGCTAATGAGCGCGCCGAACGTGCTGCTGCTTGACGAGCCGACCAACGACCTCGACATCCCGACGTTGATGGCGCTCGAAGCCTATCTCGATGATTTCGCCGGCGCTCTCGTCGTCGTCAGCCACGACCGCTACTTTCTCGACCGCACCATTGAGCACGTCTTCAAGTTCGAGGGCGACGGGCGGGTGCGCGAATATCCGGGCGACTACAGCGCTTACCTCGAATTCCGCGAGCGCGAGGAGACCGCGCAGAGCGCCGAGACGCGCGCGGCGGACGCCGTTCAGTCGCCGCCGGCCGCGCGAAAAGAGTCGGCCAAGCCGCGCAAACTGTCGTTCAAGGAAAAGCGAGAACTGGAGACGCTGGAGAAGATCATCGCGACGGCCGAGGTCAGAAAAATCGAGATCGAAGCCGAATTGAACGCGCACGCCAGCGATGCCGGTAAGGTTCAAGCGCTCTTTACCGAGCAGCAGTTACTACTCCGGCAACTTGAGCGAGACATGGAGCGGTGGGCCGAGTTGGCCGAGTTGGCCGAAGTGTGAATAACAGCCGCCGGCCGCATAGGTTGGGTGAAAGAAGTTGAGTTCGGCAATTAAACCGTCTTCTTGATAGGGGTTGATTCAATCTCGGAAGAAGAGACGGGATTGACAAGATTAACAGGATGGAGCAGGCACTCAAGCCAAATGCTCTTTTGTTAATCTTGTTCATCCTGTCCATTATTTTCCTGTCTCTCTTTAAGAATGAATAGACCCGTCTTCTTGATGCGCGGCCTTCGATATTCTCATGGCTCTGTGCGAGAATTTTCGTTCCCATGGCAACACAGACACAAACAAAGGCGGCGGGCAGCCAGCAGTCGCTCGCAGTGGTAGGGGCAACGGGACATCATCTGTTGGCGGTCAGATGCGTCAGACTCGTGAAGCGTTATGCCGATGTGATGGCGGTGGACGGGTTGGATCTGGAGGTGCGGGCGGGCGAATGCTTCGGGCTGCTGGGGCCGAACGGTGCGGGGAAGACGACGACCGTGGAAATTCTCGAAGGGCTGACGACGCCGGACGGCGGCACGGTGGAAGTGCTCGGCGAGGCGTGGGGGCGGGGCGGCGGCGACCGCAGTTTGCGCGATCAACTCGGCGTGCAGTTGCAGGAGACGCAACTCTCCGAGAAAGTCACGGTCGCGGAGACGATGCGGTTGTTTCGCAGTTTCTACCGGCGTGGGCGCGAGGTCGAAGAGTTGCTCCGGCTCGTGTCGCTTGAAGAAAAGCGGGACGCGCGCGTCGGGAAGTTGTCGGGCGGGCAGCGGCAGCGTTTGGCGGTGGCGTGCGCGCTCGCGGGCGATCCCCGTCTGCTGTTCCTCGATGAGCCGACGACCGGACTCGATCCGCAGGCCCGGCTGCAACTGTGGGGCATCGTGGAAAACTTCCGCGCGGGCGGCGGCACGATTTTGCTGACGACGCATTACATGGAAGAGGCCGCGCGGTTGTGCGACCGCGTCGCGATCATGGATCACGGGCGCATCATCGCGCTGGGCACACCGGCGGAACTCGTTGCGTCGCTCGGAGCCGATCAGATCGTCGAGATGAGCGTCGCGGGTGAGTTGCGCGAAGGGGAATTCGCCGGCCTGCCGGGAGTCACAAGCGTGCGGCGTCGCGAGGGTGGCGCTTATTCTCTGACCGTCGGCGACATCGCGCTGGCGCTGCCCGCGTTGCTTGGCGAATTGGCGCGACAAGGGGTGAGGCTCGAAACACTGGCGACGCACGAGGCGACGCTCGAAGACGTGTTTGTTAGTCTGACCGGGAGGAATCTGCGCGATGAGTGAGGCGAACGAAGTCATCGGCCGGGAACGCGGAATGCAGAACGAACAGGCGGGCGAGCGCGTCAGCCGCGAAAGGCGAGAGGGTCGAAGTGGGGAGCGTTACCGCCCACTCGTCGAGTTGACACTCGTTCGCATCCGCGAGTTCACGCGCGAGAAGGAAGCGGTCTTCTGGGTCTTCGTCTTCCCCGTTCTGCTCGCCTGCGCGCTCGGCATCGCTTTCCGTAACACCGGCCCGGAGAAGGTGCGCGTGGCAATTGAGGCCGCGCCGGGCGCACCCGCGCCGGCCGTCGCGCAAGCCGCCGCGGCGCTCGCGCAGTCGCCCGGCGTCGAGGTCTTGACGCTCTCGCCTGAAGAGTCGGCGCGCGCCTTGCGCGGCGGCAAGGTTTCGCTCGTTATCGTGGCGGCGGGCGCGGCGGCCGGCTCGAACAGCCAGACGGCGGCTCCCGCTGTGGGTTCGACGCCGCCGGGCGGACTGGACCAGCTAGACTTTGCTTACCGCTACGATCCGACGCGGCCCGAAAGCCGAGCGGCGCGGCTCGAAGTTGACGCGGCGCTCGCGCGCGCGGCGGGCCAGCCGGACGTGGTCGCCGCGCGCGACGAGCAGGTCACGGCGTCGGGCGCGCGCTACATCGACTTCCTTGTGCCGGGCCTGATTGGGCTGAACTTGATGGGCAGCGGGATGTGGGGCTTAGGCTTTAGCATCGTCACGGCGCGCGGACGAAAACTGCTGAAGCGGTTCGCGGCGACGCCGATGCGCCGCACGGATTATTTGCTCTCTTTCGTTCTCTCGCGCCTCATCTTCCTGTGCCTCGAAGTGGCCGCCGTGCTGGCCTTCGCGTGGCTCGTCTTCGGCGTGCGAGTCCACGGATCGATCATCGGGGTGGCGCTCGTCGCGCTGCTCGGCGGGATGACCTTTTCGGGCCTCGGCTTGCTGGTTGCCGCGCGCCCGACGACTATCGAAGGCGTGTCGGGGCTGATGAATTTCATCATGCTGCCGATGTGGCTGCTCTCAGGGACGTTCTTCTCCTCGGAACGCTTCCCGGCCGTCATTCAACCGTTCGTCAAGGCGCTGCCGCTGACGGCGGTCAACGATGCGTTGCGCGCCCTCGTCAACGACGGCGCGCCGCTCGCGGCCCAATGGCCGCAGGTATTGATTCTCGCCGCGTGGGCGCTGCTCAGCTTCGTCATCGCGCTCCGCATTTTCCGCTGGCAGTGAGAGACAAGCGGCTCTTTGCGGGCTTTCCCTGAAACAGCGGATGACTGCGGAAAGCGGCGTCCGTCCCGCGCACTGCCTTTTTCACTTTGCCGGGGTTTCGTGCTACCGTTTTTGCTTTTGAGAGGGCGGCAGAGAGGCGCTAACAAGTGATCAGACCTTTTCAGGGGAAGCACCCGCAAGTCCACGAGACGGCTTACATCGAGGCGAGCGCGCAAGTAATCGGCGATGTCGTGATCGGCGAAGAGTCG
>JACCRA010000359.1 GCA_013813825.1 Pyrinomonadaceae bacterium
TGGAGCCACGCTCTCGAACTGGAGCTAGGCGTTGCCATGCCGGGAGCGGCAACAGCGGACACGATGGAACAACTGCGCGAAGCCGTCTCGCGTGCTTGTCCGGGGGCGCAAGACAAATGGGTGCTCAAGAGTGCGTTCGGCTTCGCGGCGCGCGAGCGCGTGCTCGGACGCGGCCCCGCCCTCGAAGGAGCGCCAGCCGTCTGGTGCGAACGAAGAGTGGCCGCAGGCGAAACGCTGATCTTTCAACCGTGGCTTGAACGCTTGCGCGAATACGGCGTGACGATGCTGATCGAGCGCAGCGGCGAAGTTCAAATTGAAGGCGTCAGCGACTTGCAGACGAACGGGGCCGGCACCGGCACGGGCTATCTGCTTGGCCGTCCGCCAACCACGCAACGCATCGCACAATTAACCGAGGCGGCGCGGATTGTCGGCCGGCGACTGTTCGCGGAAGGTTATACAGGGACGGCGGGACTCGATGCGCTAGAACATGCGGGCGGGCTGCATCCGCTCCTCGAAATTAACGCTCGCTACACGATGGGCTTTGTCGCGCTGGCGTTTGAACGCGCGCTCAGACCGCAACAGCCCGTGCTACGGACGACGGAACAATTCCTTGCCGCCCTCGCCTGATGCACACGCTTTGCAAAGCTATTCGCACGATTGTAGTGGCATGTTTACCGGGTGGTGATTCAGTTCCATTTTACGTTTCCATAACTCGCACGATCTCCGGCGGGAGCGGCGACGTAAAATCCATCCACCTGTTGTCGCCCGCCGGGTGATGAAAGGCGAGCCGCGCGGCGTGGAGACACAGCCGGACGGGCGCATGTGAGCCGTACCACTCATCGCCGACAATGGGGTGCCCGATGTGGGCGCAGTGGATGCGTAACTGGTTGGTCCGGCCCGTCACCGGCTCCAACTCGACCAGTGTTTGGTCCCCTGTCCGTTCCAACACGCGCAGCCGCGTCTCGGCCGGCTTGCCGCCGTCCAAAACTCGCCACTGCGGACGGCTTTCTTCGTCGCGACCGACGGGCGCTTCAATCACCCGCGCGTCCCCTTCAACGCGATGGTGCAGCAGCGCGAAGTAACGCTTCTCAACCAGCCGGCGGTGAAAGTGTGCTGATAAGAGGCTGAGGGCGCGCTGAGTCTTTGCAACAACCAGCAGCCCGGAAGTGGCGCAGTCAAGCCGGTGGACAAGGCCGGGGCGAATGAAATCGCCCGGCGCGCCAACATCAAAACGAATCGCATCCGTCGCCTCTTCCGACGTACTGCTCTGATTCACCAATCGCTCGCGGTTCAGATGATAGGCGAGCGCGTTCGCGAGCGTCCCGCTTTTAACATTTCGCGTGGGATGGACCAACATTCCCGCCGCCTTTTCGACGACGATCAGATGCTCATCCTCAAACACAATCCGTAACGGCAACGCTTCCGGCGACATCGCGCCCGGCGGCAATTCAGGCGGAAGCATTAACTCAAGCTCTTCTCCCACGCTCACGCGGTGGCCCGCATGGCGCGCAACCTGTCCGCTTGAACATCGCCCCTCGGCCAGCAGATGCGCGAGGCGAAGGCGACTTAACCGTGGCACCCGCGCCGCGAGAAATTCATCGAGCCGTTGATAGTCGGCTGCCGCCTCGACCTGAAATCTAATCGTGTCTTTCATGCGCTTGTAGAACAACACACGCCAACGCTTGAACGCAATCGGCAAAGGCGTGCCGGAGTCGGAAATTCTTCAACTGTAACTTACGAGAGCAGGATGGACAGAAAGACTTTATCCTCGAAACACACGAAACACCACGAAAGCAGACTCACTAATTGGCTCTCACTAATCCGTCGATTTTGTTTCCTTATAGCGGTTCTCATTCGGATGCGACTAAAGCACTCAACCCATAGGGGCACAGAGGAAATAGAGGGGCACATAGATAAAGTCGCATTCAAGCGAGAACCGCTATACGCGCCTTAACCCTATTGGTCGCGCACCGGGATGACTGTTATTTTCTTGGCGGCGATGACATCGAACTTTGACGTGATCATTATCGGGGGCGGCGCGGCGGGTTTGATGTGCGCGGCGGAGGCAGGGCGGCGCGGGCGGCGCGTACTGCTCGTCGAGCACACCGACCGCGTCGGCAAAAAGATCACCATTTCCGGCGGCGGGCGCTGCAACTTCACGAACCTTGACACGTCGCCCGCCAATTTTCTGTCCGCCAATCCGAACTTTTGCAAGTCGGCTCTGGCCCGCTATACGCCCGCCGACTTTATCACCCTCGTCGAAAAGCACGGCATTAAGTATCACGAGAAAAAACTCGGTCAGATGTTTTGCGATGGCAGTTCGCGCGAAATTATTGAGATGCTGTTGGCCGAGTGCGACGCGGCACAAGTGGAGATAAGGCTGCGCTGCGTGGTGCGAGAGGTGCGGCGACCGGAGCGCTTCATGGTCTCGACGAATCAAGGTGATTTCACATCCGCCGCGCTCGTCGTCGCGACGGGCGGAC
>JACCRA010000414.1 GCA_013813825.1 Pyrinomonadaceae bacterium
GCCTTTAACTGATTCATTACGGCGAAATTGATCGCTGAACACTTGGCTTTAATCCTCCGGGCGTTCGATGCTGACGCCCCTATTTGATGCTCTGAATCTGAAATTGTTAAGTTAAGAATCGCCGGAAAATCATAGCCGCAAGCGCACTCCGGCGAAGCGGCATCATAACGGCATCCCTATGTAAAGGCAAGATATACAGTGATGAGGGACGCATGACGAGTGACCGGCGAACGTAAGTTTTACCACCCGGCACTAGCCGCTTGTCACTCGCTATCGCTTTTGATGTACCATTCGCACTGCTTATGACGGAGATACATCCGACAGCGGTAGTCAGCCCGCACGCGGAATTGGCGGCGGGCGTCCGGGTCGGCCCTTACGCGATGATCGAGGCTGATGTGACGCTCGGCGCGGACTGCGAGATCGGAGCGCACGCAGTGGTCAAGCGTTACACGAATTTGGGCGCGCGTAATCGCGTCTTCGAGCACGCGACTTTGGGCGGCGAGCCGCAGGACGTGAAGTTCAAAGGCGAGCGGAGTCGTCTCCTGATCGGGGACGACAATTTGATCCGCGAGTCGGCGACGATTCACCGGGCGAGCGGCGAGGGCGAGGCGACGCGCGTCGGCTCGCGCAACTTTCTGATGATCGGCGTTCACATCGCGCACAACTGCGAAGTGGGCGACGACAATATCTTCGCCAACGGAGCGGCGCTGGCGGGCCACGTGATGGTCGAGGATCACGTCTTTTTGTCGTCGAACGTTGGCTCGCATCAGTTCGTCCGTTTCGGGCGTTACGCGATGGTCGGCGGCAAGTCGAAGATCGTGCAGGACGTGCTGCCGTTCTTCATCACGGACGGCAATCCGGCGCGCGTGCGCGGATTGAACTCCGTGGGTCTGCGCCGCGCGGGATTCTCCGCCGCAAGCCGTCTCGCTCTGAAACGCGCTTACCAGCTTTTGTTTCGCGGCGCGCTACCGCTCGCCGCCGCCCTCGCCACGCTCGAACAGACAAACGACGAACACGTTCGCCATCTCATTGCTTTCATCCGCGACTCGCGGCGCGGCTTGACCGGCGCGAACAGACGAGGCGCGGGCGAGGCGCTCATTTCCTGAAGAGGTGGCTGTTTTGTTAGCAAGTTTTCTTCTCTCATCCCTATGCGGACTGATGAGCCTCTTGTTAATGGTGTGCGCCGTCTTCTCGATTCGTTACTGGCATCATCAATCGGGTGGGATGGCAAGTCAGTGGAGTTCAGTTCGTGAGATAACGAAACAGCACGCTGACCGTGAAGCGGCGCGAAGCCAAACGGCGGGCGAGCGAGCCGGAGAGTATTGACCAATGATCTTCACGTGAAGTTTCTTCAGCTTTCAATTGATCAGGTGACGAGTGATGAATAATTTTTCATCTCGCAAAGCAGCAGGCAAAACTTCCGTCGTCGTCAGCGTCGTGCTGCTCGTTGTGCTGGTTGGCGGGGGATTGTTAATGTGGGGGGCGGGGCGCGGGTGGAAGGCGTTTGTCAGTTCCGGCATGGTCAGCGATCTTTCCGAGTATCAGGCCACGATCAACGCCAGTGCTCTTGAGCCGCGAGCGAAGAGCCGGCTGCTGCAACAGATCGACATCGTGCGCGAGCGGGCGCGCGAGAAACCAATCGGCTTCTGGCGCTGGATCGGTTACACCGAGTCGTTCCGTGCCGTGCTCGACGACAAAGTGATTACCGCCGACGAAGCCGCGATCCTCGAACGGGAATTGTCGCGGCTGGAGCGGGAGTTCGAGTGACTCGCCTGACGCTTAATCGATTTTTACGGGCGGCATTTTATCAATGAGCACACAATCTGAAAATCGGACGGCGACGGAGTTGGCCGCGCTCGTCGGCGGTCGCGTTGTCGGGGATGGAACAATCGTCGTCGAGCGCGTCGCCGCTTTCGAGAGCGCCGGGGTGGGCGAGATCAGTTTTGTCGAAGACCCGAAACTACTCGAAAACTTGCGTGGCGTTCGCGCCTCATGCGTGATCGTGCCGGAGGGCGCGGGCGGCGTGGCGGGCGCGAAGTCAATCGCGTTGATTGAGGCCGCCCAACCGAAACTCGCCTTCGCGCTGATCGCCGAGGTCTTGCACCCGCCCCGCCAATTGGCGGCCGGGGTGCATCCGGCGGCGCTCGTTGACGCGAGCGCGATGATTGAGCCGGACGTTTTCATCGGCGCGGGCGTCCACGTTGGCAAGCGCGCGGTCGTCGGCGAGGGAACACATCTCTTTAGCGGCGCGGTCGTCGGCGATGA
>JACCRA010000449.1 GCA_013813825.1 Pyrinomonadaceae bacterium
GCTATCACCACTACAACGCCGCAGGCGACTCCAACACCGCTGTCTCAACTTCCGTCCCGGACATCTGTTAGTCCCCTCTTGTCAGGGCTATCTGCACAAGTCGATCCGCGGCTTGCGCAGTCCGAGGCGTTGCTGCGGCGTGGCCTTGTGCTGCAAGCCATCGCGCTTTACCAGCGAGTGCTGCGCGAACGCCCGAACGACGTGGACGTGCTCGTCGCGCTTGGCAAGGCTGAAGAGAAGCAGGGCTTGACGCGCCGCGCCGTCCAGACGTTCGAGCGGGTGTTGACCATCGAACCACAGGAGCCGACGGCCGTGGCGCGCCTCGGCGTGCTCTACGCGCAACGTAAAGAGACTTGGCCGCGCGCCGTCGCGCAACTGCAAGCCGCCGTCTCGATGAACCCCGGCGACCGCGCCAGCCGCCGCCGCTTGGCCGAGTTGTACGTGTGGAGCGGCCAGCCCGCCAACGCCGAGCGCGAATACCTCTCGCTCCTTGCCGGCGAGCCGGCGGACGCCGCGACATTTGCGCTGCTCGCGCAGGCGATGACTTGGCAGGGGCGCGGCGGCGAGGCGCTGCCGCTGTTTGCGAAAGCCCGCGCCGCCGGCAACGTACGCTTTGACGAAAACACGCGCTACGCCGAAGCCCTCGCCTTTTTTCAGTCGAAGCATTACGAGGAGGCACGGAAATTCTACGAGCAGTTGATCCGCGACTTTCCGAACAATCGCAAGTATCGCGCCGAACTGCGGAAGCTCAGCGAGGAGGCCGTCGTTGGTCCCCGGCGACAGGCGGAAGAATTATTCGCGGAGGCGCGCGTGCGCTTCGCCGCTCGCGATTTCGATGTCGCGTTCGGCGACTTCGAGCGCGGATTGGCGCTCCACGACGCGCCGCCAGTCCGGCTCGAATACGCCGACCTGCTCTCGTCCGTGCCGGGGCATGGCGAAGAGGCTGTGCGCCAACTCGATCTGATCAAGCCGCAAACGCCCGCTCTCCAAGAGCGGCGGCAACGCATACTGGGCAGCGCCGCGCGCGAGCGTTTTGAGGCCGGCGACGTGCGCGGCGGGGCCGCCGCTTTCGAGCGCCTGCTGGCGATGGGAGAGAACACGGAACTCAGGCTTGAATATGCTGATCGCCTCGCCGCCGCCGGCCGGCGCGATGACGCGCTGCGGCAACTCGAACTCGTCCGCCCGCGCACACGCCAACTCGACGAGCGTCGCGCACGCATCATCGCCGCCACCGCGCGCGAGCGTTACAAGGCCAATGACCTCGAAGCCGCCTTCGCGGATTTCGAGCAGGCGCTCGCCATCCATGACGATCCGGCGATCCGCTACGAGTACGCGGACTACTTGGCCGCGTCGCCCGAACGGCGCGATGAAGCATTGCGCGTGCTCGAAAATTCCCGTCTCCAGACCGACGAGATCGAGCGCCGGCGCGCGCACATTCTCTCCTACATCCCGGAGCGGCGCGTCGAGGCGTTCGAGATTTACGTCCGCCTGCGCGGCCGTCACCCGGAAGACGCGGAGATCGAGACCGAACTGATCGAACTGCTCTCTTACTCCGAACTTGATTCTTTTCAGGCGCTCGTCGCGGCGGAACTAATCGCGCACAGTTCCGGCGGCGGCGACGCGGGGCCGAGAGTCAGGACGCGCCTTGCCTCCGATGCGCCGAAACGCCCTGACGCGCCGAAACGTCCTGACGTATCGCGTCTGCGTCCCGGCCTTGTCCGCTACTATCTTCGCAACAGAGAGTTTGACGCCGCGCGCATCTTGCTCGACGCGATGGCGAAGGAAAATCTCGACGACGCGAATGCGCGGATCGCGATGGCCGACGCGCTGCTTGCGGCCGGCCATCGCCGCGAGGCGCGCGAGCAGATCGAGCGCGCCCTCCGGCTTGACCCACGCAACGCGCAGGCCAACGAGCGCGCCGGCTATCTCTACCTCCAAGACAAAGATCCCGAACGCGCCCTCAAACGCTTCAAGCTGATCTCCGCCACCGATCCGGCAGCGCGCCGCGCCGCGCGCGTCGGCGAGGCCGAAGCCCTGCTAGCGCTGAATCGCCCGCTCGCCGCGCGCGAAGTCGTCCGCCAATTCGGCAACTCCGCCGATTCGGACGTGCGAAGTTTGCGTGCCCGCGTCGAGCGCGCCGCCGCCGCCAACTTCAACGAAGGGACCAATCTCGCCTACGAGTTAGAGTCCGTCTCGCGCTCCGGCGAAGAAAGCGTCGCTACGCTGGCGGACGGAACGACGCAGGCGACGGGCGCGATGACCACGATCCGCAACACGCTGCACGGCACAGTTCAGTTGACCGACAACGTCAGCCTCTCCGGCGACCTTTCAACTGTCGCTCTCGATGCCGGCACGCTCGGACGCCGCAGCGGCACGGATAAACAACTGCGGCTGACGGTGGCTGCTAACGACGCGACGCGCTTCACCGTCGGCGTCGGCGAGACGCTGGCGCGCAAGGCCACTTACTTCGGCCGCATTGAGTTTCGTCCCTCGGACGAGACGCGGGCTTATGTCGAGGTGTCGCGGCAGGCGGTAACGGAATCGTTTCTCTCTTACGCCGGCGTGCGCGACGAGTTCACGGGCGCGGAGATTGGTCCCGTCATGGCGACGGGCATCGGGGCCGGCGTCCACCTTCGCGGCGAGGGCGGCGTTGATTACAATTTGCGGGCGCGCGTCGATGGGTTGAAGGGCGATAACTTGCCGACCAACCGCCGCGCTGAATTCTTCTTCGATGTCGGGCAAGACTTGAAGCGCAACCTGCCGCGCCTGCGCCGCTTCGACTACGTGCGCGGCAGCTTTCAGCTTCTCGGCCTCAAGTATTCGCAGGACGTGAACGCGGTTGAGATCAATGATCGCGCCGGCAACCCGCTGCTTGTGCGCGGCTACTTCAGCCCGCGCACCTTCATCGCGCCGGGCGTCCGCGCCGATTTCGGCTACCGCTCGCCGGACGAACGCCTCAGCTTGCGCGGCGGCCTCGGCTTCTCCACCCACCTCGCCCGCGGCGACGAGTCGCGCTTCTTCCGCCCGCAGACATCGCTCGGCGTCGATTTCACGCTCAACCTTCGCTACGCCCTCACCCGCCACCTCGCGCTCATCGATTCCTACACCTACACGAGTTCGGGTGCGAGCTACAACAGCAACCGTTTCACTTTCGGCTTGGTGTTTGATCCCAGCGGGAGTCAGAGATAGGAAGGGAATCTCGCAGCCCGAATAAAGATGGGAAGTGCTTCTTCAGTGGAAGCATTCAACAGCCCCGGTAGGGGCGGTGGATGGGAGAGTAGCGAATGAGTTTACCAACTGCTGAAACCGAACTGGCCGACGCAGGGAGCGCAGGCATCCTTGCCTGCGCTCCCTGCCACGCGGCCACGCTTGATGTTGGTGGGCAAGTCATCTATTGCCGAAGGGAAGACGCCGAACTGTGCGATCAGCTTGACGGCACTAATTTCGTAATTGCTCCGCTGTCGGCGTAAAGCGCGATGCCGAGCCACATCCAGTTCTGGCCGTAATAATCGAGCGGGTCGCCCCACGCGCCGGAGCGGTTCAGTCGCTCGTAGCCGCCGAGCATTTCCTGTGTGTAGAGTTGCTTGGCGACGGTTGGATCGACGGCGGCGAAGGCGGGGAGAGAGCAGCCGAAGGCAGCGATGTTGGCGATGTCGGTGCGTTGCGAGCCGTCGGCACGAAAGCCTTCGGGGAGATGCTGGTGCCGCCGCCAATAGTCGAGCACGAAGCGGTGTGACTGTAAAAATTTCGCGGCGCGGCTGTCGGACTTTGGCGCAATTTGGGCGTCGAAGGCGATGCGCCAAGCGGCGCGCCAAGCGTCGTAGGAGTGGCCGGTGCCTTCGGGGAAGTCGCTGGCGGGCGCAGGCAAGACGCGCCCCGTGGCGCGCTCAAGTTGGCACCAGTCGGGGACCAGTCCGACCGGCGAGAGCGCCGCCGAGCGATTCAGAATTTCGTAACTGGCGTCTACCATCTTGAGCCACGGGTGATCTCGATCAACGGTTGCGAAGAGGCGGTAAGCGTAAGGCGCGAGGTAGCTCGGATTGATGGCCGGTTGTGGCTGTTTGGCGGCCCAGTCGCCGGCGGTGAGGATGGGACCAATCGGACTTTCAACGACGGTCAACTTCCAGAGATCGTTTAAGAGCGTGCGGGCTTCCGCCTCATACTCCGGCGCACGCCAACGCCGGGCGGCGAGTAGCAGTGCGTAAGCGATGTCCTGATCGGCGTCCGAAGCCGCGCCCAGGTTGAGCGTGCCCCACGAGCCGTCATCACGCCGGCCCCACTTCCACGCATACAGCGCGGTGCCATTGACGCGCAAATTGTTGTTGGCCCAAAGGCGCGTGCGGTCGAAGGTTTCGCGGTCGTCGATCCAGACGGCACGCAGCATCGCGTAAGACTGCCCCTCGGAGGTGGTAATCTGCCCGCCGCGCCAGTCGATCACGCGCCCGTCGGCCTGTATAAACTTGGCCTTATAAGTGTTCCAAGAAGTCCTCAGCATTTCACGCGCGTCCGGTCGCGGCGCGGACGGCAAAGAGAAGAAGAGACCCAGCCCCAGCAGCAGACACACCAGCAAAACTTTACTCCACATTCGGTTGATCAAGTCTGAAGCCCGGAGTCTAAAATCTGAAGTCCAAAGTCATCAACGCAAACCCCGCTTTGCTTTTGGCTTCAAACTTCAAACTCCAGACCTGAGACTGTTGTTAAGCGATATTGAGCGCCGCGCGGCGGTGGCGTTTGCTGCGCGCCGCGGAGTCGCGCAGCGCACCGGCGATAACGGGCAGGCTGGCCGCCTCGGGCTGGCCTTGCGCGTCGAGCTTGATTTCATAAACCCACTGTAAACGACGCGCGAGCGCGGCGTCGAGCGTTTCGGAAGACGTTTCCGCGGTGTTCGCTCCATTTGTCGGCAGGGAGACGGCGGCAGGTGGCGTCAGTGTCTCGCGCAGGCGGACGAGGGCGCGATGCAGGCAGCGCGCGGCGGCGGCATTGGCGACCGGCGCGCCTGCGTGATCAATGTGTTGGACGGCCGCCTGTGCCTCCGGCAGGTGACTGTCGAGCCGCGCCCGTAACTGCTCGACATGTTCGCGCACAAGGGAGTGGCGACGAGTGGCCTCGCCATCAAACTCGACGTGTTCGCACCACTGTCTGACAAGGCCGCGGACTTGTTCGACGGTGCGCGTCAATCGCTCGCGCACCGCCGCGCCCAGCGGCTTTGCGTTCCGGCCACCGGCAGCCTCCGCGCGTGCGGCTTGAATTTTCTGATTAACCGTGGCGGCGTCTTCCCACGATGCCAATTGGCGGCGCAACTCTTCAGTCTGATCGCGCCGATCCTCATAAACTGACCGGAGGACAAACGACAGATCATCGTCGTTCGCGACGAGACGCAGCCACACATCGGACGCCTCCTTGAGTTGCGAACTGGTGGTTTCGTCGAGACGTTTGACGGCCCCGGCGATGTTCGAGATGGCCGCGCCGCGCCGCGCCGCGCCATCCGCGCCGAGCAAATCTTCGGGTCTGAGCGCAACGCCCGATCCGGCGAACTGGCCGACGGCCGCGACTACACCGGCCAACTCTGGCAGTTCTTCGTGAGTGGTGAGCCATCGATCCATGCCCGCCGGAGGGCAGACGAGCGCGAGTTGCAACGCCGCCGCCAGTCCGAGCAAGTAGTTCGGCAGAGCGCCGCCCGGTTGCTGCTCGCGCGCGATACGCGACAGCTTGCCGCCCATCTCGTCTTTCTCGCACAGGACCAGACGACCAGCTTCGACCGCGCGCAGCAGCCACTCCGGGACGGGGTGCGGCCGGCCTCGCGCTGCCAGCGACTTCGTCACCCAGAAAGCGCCGGGCACGTCGTCGCTTGCCACAAGTGACCAAATGAAGTCGCGCCAGCGATTGTCTGTCTCTTCGAGCAACAAACCGGCCGCCGCCTCGCGCGGCGTGAGCACGCCGGCCTCTGCCTCTTCCCCTTGAAACGTCGCAGTCAATGCAATGCCGCCACCGCCGCCGTCAATCGGCCGCGCCGATTCTGGCACGGCCGGGCGCGGCATCTCAAATTTCAGAATGTCGGCGGCTGTCGCGGGCGTCGGCGCGGGTGCCGGCGCGTTGTCCTGCCCGTCGTCGCCAATGTCCGCAACGTCGGCTGTGCCTTCGTCGCTTAAGCTCTCGTCACTTAGGCTTTGGCCGTCGAGTTCAAATTGCTCGTCGAGCAGTGCGTAGTCGTCATCGGACTCGGCGGCCAGTTCAAGGCGCTGCCATTCATCCGACTCGATCTCTTGTCCCCACGACGACTCGTCAACCGCGCTCGCTTGATCGTCAAAGATATTAACCGCTGTGGCCGCTGCCTCCTGCTTCGCGAATGAAGAGAGAGGTTCACACAAACTGGAAATTGCTTCCGCGCGCGCGTCTATCGGAGCCGGCAGTTCCGGGCAGTTGTCGATAGTGGTGGTAGCGTTGAACATTTCTGTCAGTTCTCCGAACTGACAGATGATCCGCGCTTCGGTCTCTTCCAACGCGGCACGCGCTTTCTTCATTTCCGCGAGCGAAGTCGGCGGGTGCGACAGCGCGACATAGTAGTAGTAGTCGAGCGAGTGACGAAATTCCTCCACTTCTTCGACCCGGCGCGTCAACCCAGTCCCGGCGCAGTCGTCGGCCGACCATGCCGCGGCGCATTCGTCGAAGCCGAAATAATCGAGCGCGTCGGCGCACAATTCAACGAGCGTCGTGAGCGAATGGCGGAGCGCGTCGCGCCGCGCCTGCCGCTCGGACAACTTGACCTGCGCGAGTTGCGCCAGTTGCCAGCTGAACTGCGCGAGCGTGTCCCAGATAGAAGCGTCCGCGTCGTGCGCCTCAATCTCCTGAAGCCATTGCTGCCACTGCCGGGCGTCGAAGTCCTGATCGATCTGCATGTTAATTGTGTGGTCTTGAAAAGAGGAGGACGGGGGCGAAACTCGGCGTTCGTGCGGGGCGGTAACTGCCGGAACTTATCCGGCGTCCCGCACAGCCATCTTAACCCGCCGCCGCCGTAAGAAGCAACGCACAAATTTTCGCAGATCAATCGTTGGTCGCCGGCCCTCACCTGGCTTCCGCTTTGCGGCGTGTCTTGTGTTTCGCTATACTCAGTCGCCCGATGTGAGGGCGTGCGTGACAGTGCGGTTAGTCGAGAGAGTCAAGCGGCCTCGTTTAACTTCGGTGAGTCTGTGGCGCGGAGCAATTCGCGCCAGTCCTTCCCTTGAAGCAATAAAGGCGGTAATAGATTTATGTATCACCTTCCCAAAGGCCGGACGACCGAATCGGATCAACTGATCCTCAAGCGGCTGCGCGGCTGGATCGCCGCGCTGGCGTTTGTCTGTCTGGTGGTTGGCATTGGCATCGGCGCAATGCTCGCGGGGCGGCCCGCTGTGGCACAACTTGAGGCGCAGCAACAGCAGCCGACGGCGACGCAGATTGCACGCGCGCCCGAAGCTCTCTCCGCCTCGTTCGCCGAGATCGCCCGGCGAGTCGAACCGGCGGTCGTTAACATTGACACGATCAGCGCGCCGCAAGTGGCCGCCGGGGAAGAGGACGATGACGCCGACGGCAAGGACGGCGCGGGCGACAACCCGCTGATGGAGATGTTCCGCAAGCAGTTGCGGCGTCCGGCGCGCGGCGTCGGCAGCGGCTTCATTGTCGATCCGAAAGGCTATATCCTGACCAACCAGCATGTCGTCGAGAACGCGACGCGCATCAACGTCCGCCTGCCGTCGGGCGAGATTCTGCGCGGCACGGTGGTCGGGCAAGACGACGAGACGGATGTGGCCGTCGTGAAAGTGCAGGCGACGCGCGATCTGCCGTCGGTCAAGCTCGGCAATTCCGACGACACGCAGGTCGGCGACTGGGTGCTTGCCATCGGCTCGCCGTTCGGCCTTGAGCAGACCGTCACCGCCGGCATCATCTCGACGCGCGAGCGCGTCACGCCCGGCGCGTCCAGCTTCCAGCGTTTCCTGCAAACCGACGCGGCGATTAATCGCGGCAACTCCGGCGGCCCGCTCGTCAACATGCACGGCGAAGTGATCGGCGTCAATTCGCAGATCGCCACCTCGACCGGCGACTACAACGGCATCGGCTTTGCCCTGCCCTCGAACATCGCCGATACGGTTTTCCGTCAACTGACGACGACCGGCAAAGTGCGGCGCGGCTATCTCGGCATCTTCCTCGAAGGCGTCAAGCCCGAGTTCGCGCGCGTTTACGAACTGCCCGACGCGAAGGGCGCCATCGTCAAAGACATCGCCGACGCCAAGAGTCCGGCGGCCAAAGCGGGCTTGCAGACCAACGACATCATCATCGAGTTCGGCGGACAACAAATCACGAACGAGCGCGACTTAATCAGCAAGGTCGCAGGCACGGAGGTCGGCCAGACCGTGCCCGTCACGTACCTGCGCGAGGCCAACAACAAGCTCGAACGCCGCACGGCCAACGTGACCAT
>JACCRA010000461.1 GCA_013813825.1 Pyrinomonadaceae bacterium
TTTAACTTTCAGGGAAAGCAGCACATGAGTTTGAAACAAAAGATTGTCGCGGACATGACCGCCGCGATGAAGGCTAAAGAAGCGGAGCGCACTTCGACGCTGCGGATGGTGAAGGCCGCCGTGATGAACCGCGAGATCGAGAAGGGCGGCGAGTTAAGCGAAGAAGAAATGACGAAGCTGCTGCAATCGCTCGTCAAGCAGCGGCGCGATTCGGTCGAGCAGTACGAGAAGGCAGGCCGGGCCGAGTTGGCGGCGAAGGAGCAGGCCGAGATCGCGGTCATCGAAGGCTATCTGCCGCAGGCCGCGACGCCGGAAGAGATCGGGCAGGCCGTCGCCGAAGCGATTGCTGAGATTGGCGCGCCCACAATGCGTGAAATGGGTGCAGTGATGCGTGCCGCGCAGAGCAAGCTCGCCGGCCGCTCGTTCGACGGGCGCGCCGTGAGCGAACTTGTCAAAGCCAAACTCGCTTGACGCCGCCGCGGGCCGTCATCTTTCCGTGAACAAATAGCTCTATCAATTTCGCGAGTCGAAATTCAGGCGACACGGATAGGGGAGCAATTGATGGCACGCAGCAAAGTTCTCGCGCTGATTCTGGCCGGCGGCGAAGGCGGGCGACTTGAGGTGCTCACCGAGCAACGCGCTAAGCCGGCGATGCCTTTCGCGGGCGTCTATCGCCTGATCGACTTTTCGTTGAGCAACTGTATGCACAGCGGGTTGTCCGACGTGTGGGTAGTGGAGCAGTATCAGCCGCATTCCCTGAATGAGCATCTCGCCAATGGGCGGCCGTGGGATTTGGATCGCACATATGGCGGGCTGCAAGTGTTGCCGCCCTACGCCAGCCGGCAGGACGAAGGCGGGTTCGCCGCCGGCAACGCCGACGCCATCTATCGCCAGCGCACTTTCATCCGCGACTTCGCGCCCGACCTGCTGCTCGTCCTCAGCGCCGATCACATTTACAAGCTGGACTTCCGCGACGTGATCGAACATCACCTCGAACTGAAGGCCGACGTGACGATGGTGACGACGAAAGCGCCGGGCGGAGACGCCAGCCGTTACGGAACAATCAAGGCCGGCCGAGGCGGGCGCGTCACCTTTTTCGAGTACAAGCCCGATGAGCCGCAAAGCGATCTGATCACGACGGAAGTCTTCGTTTACAATGCCGCCCGGTTGATGGACACGCTAGACAACCTTGCCGCCGGCGGAAAGCCAAAGAAGAAAGCTCGCGGCAAGTCGCCGAAAGGGGATCAGGGAAACGGCGACGCGCCGCTCAAGGATTTCGGCCACGAGTTGCTGCCGCAATTCGTCAGCGACGGGCGCGCCTTCGAGTACCGCTTTGAAGGTTACTGGCGCGATGTCGGCACGGTTGAGAGCTACTGGCAGTCGCACATGGACTTGCTCGCGCCCGAACCGCCGCTCGCCCTCGACGATCCGCGGTGGCCGATCCTGACTTACGGCAATCAGAGCCTGCCGGCGCGCGTCGCGGCGGCGGCGCGCATTGAGAACAGTTTAATCTCGCCGGGCTGCATCGTCCGCGGTCACGTCTCGCGCTCCATCCTCGCGCCCGGCGTCGTCGTCGCGGAGGGTGCAACGGTGCGCGACTCGATCATTTTGCACAACACAGTTATCGAAGCAGAGGCCGTGATCGACTGCGCCGTGGTAGATGAAGGCGTCCATGTCGGCAAGCGAGCGAAGATTGGGGCCCCAGCGGAAAAGCCGAAGGGCAAGCCCCGCGCTCGGCGCTCGGCCGCCGCGCCGCCGCCCAAAATCGCCCTCATCGGGCGGAATCTGCAAATCAAAGCCGGCGCACACGTCGGGGACGACGCGCGCCTCAAGCCTAAAGACAATCGGCAGTAGGCAGTAAGGCGGAAGGCAAGCGGCACAAGGCAGAGAGTTATAGCCCGAAAGCCGCAGGCTGGTTCTGCCTGCCTTGTGCCTCCTGACTTACTGCCCTCTGCTTCCCGCCTTCTGCTCACTGCTTTTCGCCCGCTTGCCACCCGTCGAAGGCTTCCCGTATAATTCTCCTCTTATTCGGAGCGCGGCTTTTACGTCCGGTGGGTTTCGCGCCCACTTTTTCTTTTGCGCGGAAGGGCAATTTTTGACATTCGGGGGGCGGGCGCAAGTGGAAGCGGCGGCAATCGGAGAGCGGATCAGGGAGATCGTCGGGCGGGCGGCCGACGAGTACGGCGTCGAACTCGTTCACGCGGAAGTGGCGGGCACCGGGCGACAGACGACGGTTCGAATCTTCATCGATAAGCCGGGAGGCGTTACGCACGCGGACTGCTCGAATATGAGCCGCCACGTCGGCACGGTGCTCGACGTGGAAGACTTTATCAATTCGGCCTATACGTTGGAAGTCTCCTCCCCCGGCCTCGAGCGCGGCCTGTACCAGCGCGGTGACTATGAACGCTTCGCCGGCAGTCTCGCGAAATTGAAGACGCGCGACGCCATTAACGGCCAGCGTAACTTTCGCGGGCGCATCCTGAGGGTGGAAGGCGAGGAAGTGATTTTTGAAGACAAGGTGAGCGGACAAGTCAGAATCCCGCTCGCGGGCATCGCGAAAGCGAATCTTGAAATTGACGTGGAAGAAGAATTTCGGCTCGCCGCCGAGCGAGAGAAAGCCGCTAACAAAGGCGGCGCGACAACTGAATAACAACTGAATAGCTGAAAGGTCAGCCGTCGGCAACGTGGGAATTTAAAATTCCAAATTTAACATTCTTACTGACCTCTGACCTCTGACCTCTAAAATTTATGAGCGCATCTATCGGCCAAAGTATTGACGCATTGTGCAAGGAGCACGGCATTGACCGCGACCTCGTTATTGAGGCGATGAAAGAGGCCGTGCGCGCGGCGGCGCGCAAGCAGTTCAAATCCGGCGAAGAGATTTACGTCGAGTGGAGTTCGGAGACGGGGATCGAGTTGTTCGCGTCGAAGGTCGTGGTCGAGGACGTGGAGAACCCGGCGAAGGAATTGTCGCTCGCCGAGGCGCGCGAGATGGCCGGCGACGAGGTGGATGTCGGTGACGAACTGCAACTGCCCCTGCCGATGGAAGAGATGGGACGCATCGCCGCACAGACGGCCAAACAGATTCTTTTTCAGAAGGTGCGCGACGCCGTGCGCGCCAACGTCTATGAGCAATACGTCGATAAGATCGGCGATCTGGTCAACGGCTACGTGAAGCGTTTCGAGCGCGGCGACATCATCGTCGATCTCGGCACGGTTGAGTCGATTCTGTCGCGCAAAGAGCAGTCGCGTGGCGAGCAGTGGGGACAAGGCGAGCGCATCCGCGTCGTGATTCACGATGTGGCGAAAGAGGCGAAGGGGCCGCAGGTTGAAGTCTCGCGCTCGTCGCCGGAACTTTTGAAGCGGCTGTTCGAGATGGAAGTGCCAGAGATTTACGACGAGACCGTGGTTATCAAATCCGCCGTGCGCGAGCCGGGCGAACGCGCGAAGATCGCGGTGACGTCCAACGAGCGCGATGTCGATCCGGTCGGCGCGTGCGTCGGCATGAAAGGCTCGCGCGTGCAGGCGATCATTCGCGAGTTGCGCGGTGAGAAGATCGACATCATTGAGTGGTCGGATGAGCCGTCGGTATTCGCCGCTAACGCCCTCTCACCCGCGAAGGTCAACCAAGTTCGAATTACCGACATCGACCGGCGGCAGATGGAAGTGATCGTCAACGAGGATCAACTCTCGCTCGCCATCGGCAAGCGCGGGCAGAATGTACGGCTGGCGACGAAACTTGTCGGCTGGAACATCGACATTCGCAGCGAGGACGAGATCAAACGCGAGGTGGCAGAGCAGATGGGCGCGCTGATCGCTTCGGGCGGTGCCGTGCCGCTAACCGCGCTCGAAGGCGTGACGGCCGCAACGACCGCCGCGTTGGCCGAGCACGGTATTGAGGACATTGACACGCTGGCCGCCACCTCGCTTGATGATCTGGTCGAATACCTCGACACCTCGCTCGACGAGGCCGAGGCGATGATCGCGTCGGCGCAGCGCGTCGTGGCAGCGCGCGACAAGAGCAAGCAGGCGGATGGCGAGGAAGCCGGGGCAGTTGAGGACGGGGCGGCTGAAAGTGAGGCGGTGGGCGACGACGCGGCAGCGACGGAAGAGACACCCACTGAAGAAAGCGTGGTATCTGCCGAATCTGTCGAGCCGGCGGCGGCGGCGGTCGCCGATGCCGTAGAAATGGCGGGCGACGAGGCCGCGAACGAAGAGAGCGGCGAGGCGGCAGTAGGAAAATTGCGGATGACTGATGAAGGCGGCGCTCTTGAGCAACATGCGTTTTCCGCCGAGTATGATGCGGAAGCCCCGGCCCACGAGGTCGAGCCGAACGAGTCGATGACCGCCGCCGGCTACGACGAGGCGGTCGAAGGGCGCGCACGGTTTTTGGCGGAGCCGACGGTGCTGGCCCAAGAACCCGCCGATCCGGTCGCGTTGACGGAGGCCGAGCCGTTAGCCGCCGACGAGCTGGTGTTGCAGGAGTCAGGCCGTGATTTGCGGCCCGATACGCTCACGCCGTCGCCGGAGATGACCTCGACCGATGCGGCCATGCTCGCCGACGAGATGGCAGTGGATGATGAAGATGAGGGCGGCGCTCCCGTCGAGGACGACGATTCCGTAACGCCGCTGGTCAGTGCGTCGAAAGCGTCCACGCCTGAAGTGCAAGTTTCGTCCGCTCCCGCGCCGGAGTATCGGATTGAAACAAATGATGAGAACGCTGCTGGCAGCGATGAGAAGCGTGAAGACGATGCTTCCGGCAGTGAACTGTAACCGCGGGTGGTGGTGGCCGCGTGTCGTCCCGGAAAAGGACGGCGCGCGGTCGTCCCCCGGCTCGCCTTAGTCCATTCCCACGACGGTCAATCACTCGACGATTGAGCAGCGCGGCTTGAGGGGACGGGAGGCGAAAACCTTTTCTATCTTAAGGCAGCGCGCGACGCCGTTTTACTTGAAGCGTCGAAGAAGGAGTGCATGACCGTTCTACAGTCCAAGATTCGTATCTACGATCTCGCCAAAGAGTTGAAGCTCGAGTCAAAACGCCTCATCGAAGAGGTGCGGCGCGAGGGTGTTGACGTAAGCGTGCCCTCGAACACGATCTCGAAAGAGTTAGCCGAGAAGATTCGGAACAAATATTTCCCGAAGAAAGAAGCGGCCACCCAGCGCGTCGTGCGCGTCGTGAAGAAGACCGCGCGCTCGGCGGAAGCTGGCGAAGCCGACGACATTCACTTGTCCATCCCCCCGCCCGTCGCCGCTGATCCGTTGGAGTATTCTGCTGCTGCCACGGCGACGGCCGAGACCGCGCCGCTGCTGGCGGATGACGCCGACGAGAGCGGTGGCAACAAGTCCATCCGACTTCTCAAAAAGCTCCCACCGGCGGCTCGCGCCGAATATCCAACGACGGCGGTGGCGGAAGCGACATCAGCCACGCACGCGACCGAGCAGTTGTCACCACAGGCCGACGACTACGCCGTCGTGGCGACCGAGCAGATTCACGTCGCTGCCGACAACAGCAGCAGCATGGGCGACCAAGCCGCCGCCCCGGCAGCGGAGATGAGTGTGCAGCATTCCGCACCCGCTGTCGCGCAGGGCAACGGCACACAGCAAGCGATGCCGGCACCACCGGAAATTCGAGCGCCGGAAACGGGCGGCGCGCCTCTTCCCGGCCAGTCGCGTCAGGTTAAACAACTACGCCTGACCAAAGAGGCCATCAGTTCTGGGTTGCGTCACGGCGAGCGCGCGCCCGCGCCGATTCCAACTGCCGCCGCCCCGACGCCGCCGACCCCACGCGAACGTGATCGACGCGGCGCGGCGGCCGGCCCCCCCGCT
>JACCRA010000510.1 GCA_013813825.1 Pyrinomonadaceae bacterium
TCTTCCGTCCTCATGCCGAGCACGGCGACGCGCCGCGTGCGCGCCAGCAACGCTCCGATCTGTCCCTCATCATGCAGCAGATTCTCTTGCCAGTTCATCAGCAATGACCTCCACGCCTGTTGTCGGCATCAGTGAAATGCCTTTGAGAATTTGCAATCTCAAATCTGAAATCTGCAATCTCAAATTTGAATTGTTGTTGGTCTCTGCCCTTGCTTCACTCCCCGCCGATGGTGAGTCTGAAGCCGAAGCGCGCGAGCAGTGGGGGACCAATGGTCATGATCGGCGTGCGCCCGACCGCGTACCGGCGGTTGAGCAAATTCTCCGCCGCGACGAACATCTCTAGCCGCCGCGCGAGACGCCGCGAGGCGAGTGCGTCGAGCGAGAAGTAACGCCCCAACGAGAGGCGGTTCTGCTCGTCGTCGAACTGCGCGCCGGAGCCGCGCGCTTGCACGCCGAGAATCCAACGCCGCCCGCCCGCGTAACGCGCTTGAAGTGAATACTGGTAGCGCGGCACTTGCGGGATTCGCAAGCCTTCGAACACCGGATTGACGGGAAAGCGCGTGACGGTCGCATCGACAAGCAGGTAGCCGCCCGATACCGCCCAACTGTCTGACGGTCGCCAGTCAACTTCCAATTCCAACCCGCGCGAGCGCGTGCGTCCCAAGTTTTGCCGCTGTCTGGTGATCAACGCGGGCGCGATGTTTAAGGTGACGTTGGCGACGGGCCGTGACAACTCAGACCAGAAAGCCGTGGCGCGGGCGTCGTATTGGCGGGTTGACGAAGTGAAGTTTGCCCCAACCTCACCGCCCGTCAAACGCTCAGCGCGCAAGTTTTCGTTGGCAAGCGTCAGCACGTCGCCGACGCGAAAGCCCCGGTACAGTTCGTTGAGCGTCGGCGCGCGGAAGGCGCGGTTGAACGAAGCGCGCAACGCCACCCGTTCACTGGCCCGGTAGAGCGCCGCCAGTTGCGGGCTGAAGGCCGTCTCGTCGCGGTCGGGGAAAGTGTTGATTGTCGTTGCCGTTGTTACGCCGCCGCGCACCGCCAGCGGGCGCGTGTCTTGCCGCCCTTCGTAATTGCGCCAGCGATCAACGCGCGCGACGGCGCTGATGGTCAGGCGCGTCGTTAAGTTGAAGATGTCTTCGATGAAGAAGCCGGCGGTCTTCTCGCGCCCGCCCGCGCCGACGAGCGAGACAGGGGCGCGACCACCACTTGCATAAACAACCTCATCGCTCGCGCCGCGCACCTCCCGTGCTTCCGCGCCAGCCACGAGCGTCTGCCCCTTGCCGATGGCCCGCGACCACAGCACTGAAAAACCCGCGTTTTGCGACGGCACGCGCTGCACGCGCGTCAGCGTCTCGCTATTTCTGTTTGGCGCGATGGCCGAAAAGGTTTGATCGTAAACCTGCGTCCCGCCGTAAGCCCGGAACGTCAGCGCGCCGGAGCGCGCCGTTTGCCATTCGCCGCCGATGGTGAATTGGCGCAGGTGCGTCCCGTTAGTTTGCAGCGGCGTGCCGTTTTGGCGTGCCTCGCCGAACCACGAGCCGCGCCCAAACACGCGCGCCCGCTCGGACCAAGAGCGTTCGAGCGTCAGTTCGAGACTTGTATGCCGCGCGCCGGCGGGCGTGTCCGCCAGCCCGCGCTCCTGTTCGGCGACGATCACGTAGCCGTCCGTCGTGAACGCCTCGGCCGCGACGCTCGCGCCCCACGCGCCGGCGCGCCCGCCGGCAAATAGCGTAGCGTCTGGCGTGCGCTGGTTGCCATAAGATGATTCCAGAAAAACGATGGGCGTGGTCGTTGCCACTGGTCCCCTCGCCGCGAAGCTGACGACGCCGCCGAGCGCCCCGCTCCCGTACAGTCCCGAAGCCCCGCCGCGCAACACCTCGACGCCACCCACCGCCGCGCGCGGCACGCGACTCCAATGCACCCAACCGCCAAACGGATCGTTGAGCGGCACGCCATCATAGAGCACAAGGGCGCGACTGGTCCCACTCGCGCCGACGCCGCGCAGCGAGACGCCTTGCGCGGTCGGGTTGGCCGTGCGGCTGCCGGAGCGGCGGAACAGTTGAAAGCCCGGCACTTGCCGGAGCGCGTCGTCGAGCGTCAGCGCAGCCGTCGCCGCCAACTCCGCTGCCGAGAGCGTCACGACGCTCGCCGCCGTCTCGCCGAGCCGCGTCTCGGTGCGCGCCGCTGCTGTCACCACAACTTCATCGGAAACGCCGGCGGGGTCAAGTACCAACTCGCTTACCGCACCTTGCTCGGCAACTGCCGCCACCGCCGTCCACCGCCTTTCAATTCGCGCAAAGCCCTCGGCCTCGACGACAATGAGAAGCTCGCCGTCTAACGGCGGCGAATTGAACGCGAAGCGCCCGCCGGTGTCAGTGACAGTTTCCGCGACAACAAACATTTGAGCTTTGAGGAAAACTTTAGCACCGGCCACCGGCGCGCGGAACTGATCCAGCACGATACCCTCGACGCGTTGCTGCTGTCCGTGCGCCGCGACGCAGCACATACACGCGAGCAGCAGGGGCGCAAACACATGGGCGATTTTTTGGATGTTCATGTGTGAGCAAGACAGCATCCGCAACCGGTTTCCCGGGGACGCGAGGCTGGTGACTGCCAGACTCGCTTAAGCGAGCTAATCAAGTTTCACATCCTCGGAAGTTGTATTCACAGTCCCTGAAGGGGATACCTTCAATAGCGGTGGGCAGCGCCCACGGTCAGGCTCACCCGCACGATGCGACCCTGAAGGGGTCGCACCGTAC
>JACCRA010000545.1 GCA_013813825.1 Pyrinomonadaceae bacterium
TATGTTGAAGGAGTGAGCGCCGGTAAAACGCTCGTTTACCTCAAGGCTGATGATCAAAAAGCCAAACGTGCGGTGGCTATTATGGAGCGTTATAGCGCCGCTCAAACAGCTACGACGGGGAAAAGCGAGCGCGGACGCATCGGCCAAGAGGGTGAAGTCGCGTTGCCGGTCATGGAAGAGCAATTGCAGGTCGGCAAGCGTGAGGTGCAGGGTGGCGGCGTGCGCGTGCATAGCAGCGTCACCGAGAAGCCGGTCGAAGAGACGGTGGCTTTGCGTGAAGAGACAGTCCATGTTGAGCGTCGTCCGGCTGATCGCGCGGTGAGCCAAGCGGACATGGCGGCGATGCGCGATGGCACGATTGAGATGACGGAAACCTCGGAAGAAGCCGTCGTCTCGAAGCAAGCGCGCGTCGTTGGTGAAGTCGTCGTCAGCAAGGACGTGACGGAACGACAAGAGACAGTGCGCGACACGGTGCGCCGCACTGATGTCGATGTCGAACAACTCGACACCAACACGAAAGCTAAAGGCAGAAGCTCAGACAGCTAATGGGACGCAGCATTCGGGCAGTAGGCGGACGGTGATTCGTCCGCCTACTGTTGTAAGGAACCGTGGATAACTTTGTCCGTGTCCCAATTTTATCAAAACTGACTTGAACAAAGAGGATTCTACTAGCCGAGCCGCTCGCCCATTTGGACACGCATTCCGTTGAGAACGTCGCGCGCGCTCATGCGCCGCTTACCTTCCAGTTGCAGCTCGATCACCCGCAGCATACTTCCCCGGCCACAAGCGATCAGAAACTCATCGCCGCGCGCGCCAACGACTTCCCCGCCAGTCGCCGCGCTTTGGGCCGCCGCTTCAACGATTTCCGCGTTCCAGACGATGAGGCGCTGCCCGCGAAAGATGGTGTGTGCCGCCGGCCACGGCTGGAAACCGCGCACGCGCCGTTCGATCTCGACGGCGCTCAGGGACCAATCGATCAGACCGTCCTCGCGCCGCAGGAGCGGCGCCAGCGCCGCGTCTTCGTCGCGTTGCGGACGCGGCTCGATCTGGTCGAGCCGCGTGAGCGTTTCGCTCAATAAATCAGCACCCAACCCGGAGAGGCGCGCGAGTAATTGCGGCGCGGCCTCCGCGTCGCCGATCTTTATCGCGCGTTGCAAGAGAATCGCCCCGGTGTCTAAGCCCTCGTCCATCAACATCGTCGTCACGCCCGTCTCCTTCTCGCCGCGCACGATGGCCCAATTGACCGGCGCGGCGCCGCGATATTTCGGGAGCAATGAGAAATGGACGTTGATGCACCCGCGGCGCGGAGTTTGAAGGAAGGTTGACGGCAGGATGCGCCCGTAAGCGACGACGACGGCGGCCTCCGCTTCGTGCGCGGCGAAGAGCGCAAGCGATTCTTCAGTCTTAAGCTTTGCCAACTGATGAACCGCCAGTTCGTGCGCGAGCGCGAACTCTTTAACCGGCGGCGCGGTCAGACGATTGCCCCGCCCCGCCGGCCGATCCGGCTGCGTCCACACGGCCACTATTTCATGGCCGTCCGCCAGACACCGCCGCAACACCGGCACCGCCGTCTCCGGCGTGCCCATGAAAACTAAGCGCATACTTAAAGGGATGAGGAATGAGGGATGAGGGATGAAGGAAGAGCAGGCAGCAGGCAGATGGAAGAAAGCTGAAGGCAAAACGCTTTGGCTGCCGCCTGCTTACTGCTCATTGCTTTCTGTCTGCTTTTCATCCCTGATTCCTCATCCCTTAAATTGCCGTGCGTTTTTGTTTCGCGTTTTCGCCCGCGCGAGTTTTGGTGGAGACGAGTTTGGCCTGCATGAAGAGGCCGAGGTAGTCGCGCCCGCCCGCTTTCGAGTCGGTGCCCGACATGTTGAAGCCGCCGAACGGGTGGACGCCGACGAGCGCGCCGGTGCATTTGCGATTCAGATACAGATTGCCGACGTGAAACTCATGTCGCGCCTGTTCGAGCTTTGCTTCGTCGTTCGTATAGACCGCGCCGGTCAGGCCGTACCGCGTGCCGTTGGCGATGCGGAGTGCGTCGTCGAAATCTTGCGCCTTGATGACGGCAAGCACGGGACCAAAAATTTCTTCCTGCTCGATAATCTGACCGGGTCGCACATCGGCGATCACGGTCGGCTCGATGAAGAAGCCCAGCTCGCCATCCGCGCCTCCGCCCGCGACAACACGCCCGCCTTCGGCCTTTGCCTTCTCGATGTACTCGTTGATCGTCTTAAACGCCTTCCCGTTGATGACGGCGCTCATGTTCGTCGCCGCGTCCGACGGGTCGCCGACTTTAATCTTCTCCGTCCGCTCGGCGATCTTCTCGACCATCGAATCGTAAACTTCCGCGTGAATGATCGCGCGCGAACAGGCCGAGCACTTTTGGCCTTGAAAACCGAAAGCCGACTGCACCACGCCGGTGGCGGCTTCGTCCAAATTGGTTTCGCTGTCCACGATGATCGCGTCCTTGCCGCCCATCTCAGCGACGACGCGCTTGATCCACATCTGGCCTTCCTGTGCCTTCGCCGCGCGCTCGTTGATCCGCAGACCGATTTCCATCGAGCCGGTGAACGCGACGTAGCGCGTGCGCGCGTGATCGACGAGCACATCGCCCACTTCCGCGCCCGAACCGGTCATGAAGTTGACGACGCCCGCCGGCACGCCGGCCTCTTCCAGAATCTCAAAAAATTTGAAAGCGATGGTCGGCGCGTCCGACGAAGGTTTTAAGACGACGGTGTTGCCCGTCACGATGGAAGCGAGGGTCATCCCCGCCATGATCGCCAGCGGAAAATTCCACGGCGGGATCACGACGCCGACGCCGAGCGGGATGTAAGTCAGTTGATTATCTTCGCCCTCGATTTTAGTGAGCGGCTGCTCGCTGGCGTAGCGCACCATCTCGCGCGCGTAGAAATCGCAAAAGTCTATCGCCTCGGCCGTGTCGCCGTCCGCCTCGGCCCACGACTTTCCGACCTCGTAAACCATCCACGCCGACAACTCGTGCTTGCGCTCGCGCAAGATGTTCGTCACGCGAAACAACAATTCGGCGCGCTCTTTTGGCGGCACGCGGCTCCAAGTCTTAAACGCCTCGTCGGCCGTCTCGACCGCGCGGCGCGCCAACTCTTCCGTCGCCTTCTGAAAGCGACCGACAATCTGCGTCTTATTCGCCGGGTTCAGGCTCTCAAGAATGTTTCCGGTCTCGATCCGCTCCCCGCCGATGACCAGCGGGTACTCGCGCCCCAATTCACCCTTGACCTTCTCCAACGCGGCGCGCATCGCCCGCGCGTTCTCTTCTTTACTGAAATCGGTGAACGCTTCATTACGAAATTCGGTCTGCATAGTCGCTCCTTAACATATTTTTGAGTAGTCAGGTTTTCAGCAAGCGGTTTTATGAAGAACCGTTTCTAAACAGTCGTCAGGCGCGATTCTGAAAACTGAAAACCGAAAACTGTTTGCCGTTTCCCGCATGGTATCACACCGAAACTAAAAAGCGGTCGCGGCTCAATTGAGCAAGTGACCACTTGGATTACGTTTGTCGCTCGACGTCCTGATGCCTTTTAACCGTCGCCGTTTCGGACTCCGCTAATGAATCGCTCGACGGCTGCCGCCAGCCGGTCGAGCCGTTCGTCCATTCGAGCTTGCCGTTCATCCGTGTGCATCTGCGCTTCCGCAAGATTGCTCATCGTAGCGGCGAGACTGTCCATTCTGGCAGCGAGTTTGTTCGTGGTGGCGGTAAGATTGTTCGTGGTGGCAGCGAGATTGTTCGTGGTGGCGGTGAGACTGTCCATTCTGGTAGCTAGACTGTTCATTGTGGCGGTGAGATTGTTCGTTGTAGCCCGTAGCGAGTTGTTAATTTCGGACTGCGTTTCGGTGTGCCGCGTGACGGTTTCGATGAACACGTTTTGAGTCTCGATCAATTCGCCGAGTTGCTGGCTCGTCTGCTCCACGCGCGCATCCAAGTCGGCTTGACTCTTAAGTAGGAAATCAATGGCCCGCTCGACCTCGTCGTTACTCATCTGCTCGTTCCCTTTCCGCAATTGTGACTCACAGCCATTTGCCGGCCCGCGCCAGTTTCCGCATTTTGCGTTTGACCATCTCGCGCTTGAGGCGCGTCGTGTGGTTGATGAAGAGGATGCCGTCGCAGTGGTCTGTTTCGTGCAACATGCAGCGCGCGGTCAGGTCCATGCCGTCGATCTCGAACATCTCGCCGTTGGTGTCCTGCGCTTGGACGACGGCGCGGAGGCTGCGCGTGACAGCGAAGAAGACGCCGGGGAATGAGAGGCAACCCTCATCACCCGTCTGCTCGCCTTCGACGCTCAGGATCACCGGATTGATCAGCGCGACGCGGCGCGACGGATCAGACCCGCCCGAGCAGTCCATCACGAACAGCCTTTGCGAGACGTTGACCTGTGGCGCGGCGAGGCCAACGCCGCGCGCCTCGCTCATCGTCTCGAACATATCCGCGATTAGTTTCTTCAGCCGCTCGTCAAATTCCGTCACCGGCTCGCCCGGCGTCTCTAAAACGTCGTCCGGGTATTTTATGATTTCCAGCAGAGCCATCGATCCACTACCTCAGAAACATTCGGCACGCCCGCGTGGCGATTCACCTCGCAGCCGTTACGGGCGAGTTTACGATAATTGACTTTTGAGAATCCAGCCCCCGAACTGTCAGTGGCGGTCGCGCTGGCTAATCCATACTTTGCGGCGCGCTTCACTAAATCAAACCACCTGAGTCAAGCTCCGCGCGACAGGTAGATCACTTTTTGACGAACGCCGTCTCGCGCCGGACGGCGGCTCCAGATGACGAGGGTTAGGCGGACGAGCAAGTACGGCGAGGTGTCCGGCTGCCGCAAACTTCGACAGAGCCGGACGATGTCGTGGCGAAAAAGCGCGCCGACGAAAAGGCGGCGCTGGATTTTCAGGCGTGCTTCTTCGTACCGCAGCACCTCGACGAGCCACGGCGGAGCGCACAGTTCCGCGTCGGACAGACTCCTTAAGAATTTGGCGAAGCCCAGCGCGTCCGCGAGATGTTTTTTGCTTCCGGCGGGAAGGCACGTGCCGGCATGGCGCTCAAAGAGGTGGGTGAAATTCGCGCCGAGGAGTTGGCCTGTTAGCGGCAACAGCTTGGCGACTTCATGCCGTCGCTTGCCGCGCAACGAGTTGGCGAAAAGGTTGAGTTGGGCGGTTGA
>JACCRA010000725.1 GCA_013813825.1 Pyrinomonadaceae bacterium
GGAATCGCGTCCGCTCGTACTTCCAGTCGGGGCGCGGGCACGATCGCAAGACGCGCGAGTTGGTGCGCCGCATCGTCGATCTGGAATTCATCGTCACTGATAATGAAGTCGAGGCGCTCGTCCTTGAGTCGAATCTGATCAAGCAGCACAAGCCGCGCTACAACGTGCTGCTGAAAGACGACAAGCAGTATCCGCACCTCAAGTTGACCATCGGCGAGCCGTTCCCGCGCGTGATGATTACGCGGCGGATTCAGCGCGACGGCGCGCTCTACTTTGGTCCCTTCCTACCGGCGAGTCTGGCAAGGCGGACGATTGATTTGATCAACCGGACGTTTCAACTCCGCACTTGCGACATCGAGATCGACGGCAAACTGCCGCGCCCATGCCTTGAGTATCACATCAAGCGGTGCCTCGGCCCGTGCGTCAAGGGCTTGTGTACGCCTACGGAATATGCCGAGTCGGTGCGCGACGTGCGGATGTTTCTCGAAGGCAAAAATAAGGAGTTGGCCGACGAGTACGAAGGGCGGATGCTGCGCGCGTCGGAAGAGATGCGTTTCGAGTTGGCGGCGAAGTACCGCGATCTGCGGAAAACGGTTTTGGCCGTCTCCGAGCAGCAGAAGATGATGACTTCGCCGGATCGCGACGTGGACATCTTCGGGTATTACCGCGAGGGCGCGCGCCTCGCCTTACAACTCTTCACGATGCGCGAGGGCAAGATAGTCGGCCGGCGCGAATTCTTCTGGGAAGATTTGGCGGAAGACGAAAGTTTTGATCCGTCGGCTTTTTTGAGCGAGGTGCTGTCGCAGTATTACTCGACCGATTACGTGCCGCGTGAGATTCACGTCCCCGTCGATTTCGCTGACCGCGAACTGTTGGAGAAAGCCTTGACCGAGCGGCGCGGGCGGCGCGTCCGCATCCTCGATCCGCAGCGCGGCGAGAAGCGCGATCTCATCGATCTGGTCGAGAAGAACGCGCAGATCGCTTTCGAGCAACGCTTCCGCGTGCTGAAGCCCGACATGGAGCGCGTCTTGGAAGAGTTGCAGGAGACTTTGGAGTTGCCGCGCTTCCCGGCGCGGATCGAGTCGTTTGACGTATCGAACATCTCCGGCGCGGAGAACGTCGCCGCCGTCGTCATCTGCGAGAACGGGAAGATCAACCGCGCCGACGGCCGCCGCTTCCGCATCAAGACCGTCGAAGGCTCGAACGACGTGGCGTCGATGCGCGAGGCCGTCTTCCGCCGCTACCGCCGGCAGTTGGAAGAGAACGGGACGCTGCCCGATCTGATCATGATCGACGGCGGCAAGGGGCAACTCGGCGCGGCGGCCGACGCGACGCGCGAGTTAGGTTTGGAAGCCCTGCCGATGGTCGGCGTCGTCAAGCCGCCGCGCCGGCACAATGAAATTTCGCATTTGCTGTTGAAGGGGCGCGAGAATGAACCCATCTATCTCGATTCGCATTCGGCGGTGTTGCGGCTGATTCAAATGATCCGCGACGAGACGCACCGCTCGGCCGTCACCTACCATCGCAAGCGGCGCGAGATTCGCGATTTCACTTCCGAGTTGACCGCAATCCCCGGCATCGGGGAGAAGCGCAAGAATCGCCTGCTCCGCAACTTCGGGTCGATCACACGCGTTGCGCGGGCGGGCGTCGCGGAACTCGCGCCCTTCGTCGGCCGGCGGAGCGCCGAAGAAATCGCCGCACACTTCGCGCGCCAGCGCGCCCTCGCCGGGGAAGTTGAAGGCGCGCCGGTCGAAGCCGACGCCAATGGCGACCAGCCGGCGTCGCCTGAAACGGCGGCAGATGAAAGGGAACCAGTCTTAGCGTCGAACAGGCGCGACTTAATTGAGTCGCCAGACGTGGTTGACGAAGAGCCGCTCCCCGATGTCGAAACGCGTCTCGACGACCCGGAGGGCGATGCTGAAGACTTACAGCCGATCCGCTCAGTAGATCACAAAGGCGAAGTCTTCCGCCGACGCCAGAGCAAGCGCCGGCGCGGTGAACGCTCGACCAACCCGCACGGCGTCAAGCGCGAGAAAATTGGGGATGACGAGCCGGCAGACAACGATGGTTCAACTTAATCCTAACCGTGGCGGCCTAAGCCGCAGCAGTAGGACAACAGCGGGGACGAAAGTCGCGGGTGCTTTATCACTTTCCGCGTTATAACGCTGGAATTCACCCGCCCGCGCGCACAGCGTTCTACCAGACCAGAGAAGAGAACGAGGGAAGCCATGCTATCGTGGGTCGGGTGGAATGACTTTTAGATGTCGGCGACCATTGAAACACTTCGCTTTTGATTCGGTGTTGAAATCTTCGATGGATGACTATGCCGGCGAAAGTTCTGCAAAGGTCAGGATGCGCTGGCTGAACTTGTGTCCAGTCAGCGCGGGCGAGAAAACGAAGCCCCTATTCTTTCTCAGTTCAGTGGTCCAACTTTGATGCGTGTTCCCTGCCACGGACGTTCGGCGGTTTTCGCAGGTAGCAGATAATGGTGGATTTGCAGAACGTGAGTTAGACGTAGAAAAGTTGTCCAAACTCAAAACGTCTAACTCACGCTTGCCTTGCCTAGAATGTAAAGCGGTGTGCTGTGTCGGCGAAACAGGCTGAAAGGACAAGATTGTCCTCTGGGTCGCGGAGTTCAAACGTGCCGCGTTCGGTGAACGAATTTCCATCACGGCTGAGCGTTATATTTGTTCTCTGCTTAACGGTGAAAAGAAAAGTTTTGTCGGGATTAAAGACGAAGTTCGTAAAAACGGCGGTGTAATTGCGCCCTGAAGTTCGCTTCCAAATGCCGAGCGCGGAAGCGCGATACGGTCCGTCAAACGGTTGGGCTTCCTCTTCCGACATCGTTCCGCCTTGGTTAAACGAATACAATATTCTAACTTGCGGAGCGTTGGGGTCGGGCAAGCCGGTTTGACAATCAACGGTAGCACTCGCTGACACTTGCCAAACGCCCACCAAATCGTTGCCTTGCTCGTCTTGGGACGAGTCGATTGATTGTTTGTCGTCTTTGTCCTGACCGAAAGCCAGTGTCGGCACGATTGCCAGAGCGAGCATCATCGCCAACGCGATGACGAAGGTTTGTGTTTTTGTCTTCATTTTTTCTCCTTTTGACTTAAAGCCTTTTAATTCTTGCTTCAACTATTAACGCGACGCAGCTTCGCTAAAACCACCATGCCGCCGCAATCTTTTTTCGAGCTTGTCAAAGCCGCGAGAAACAGTCAGACGATCTTGCCGACCGTTGCGGAATGGAATCCGCCGCGGGGTGTTATACTTCGGGCACCACGCGACGCCGTAATATATTCCCGAACGCACAAACGGAACGGACGAACGTCATGCCCGCACACTCCTTCGCCCGCCATCAACTAACACAGTTGCTCGTAGATTGGGGCAACGGGGATGAGGCCGCGCCCGATAAACTTTTTCCGCTCGTTTATGACGAGCTCAAACGCACGGCGCGTCGTTACCTGCGAAAAGAGACGCCGGGACACACATTGCAAACGACCGCGCTCGTCAACGAGGCTTACTTACGGCTCATTGACCAGACGCGCGTTCAT
>JACCRA010000556.1 GCA_013813825.1 Pyrinomonadaceae bacterium
GACGGTGATGTCGGCCGCCGGCGGGAGCTTTAGCCGTTCGACTTTCTTTTCGACGGAAACGCATCGCGACTCTACTTCGAGAGTTGCTTGCGTTTGTACTCTTCGAGCGTGCGCTCGGCGTTCTCTAGAGTCAGGAACGGATCGCCCGTTTCGAGTTGCGGCGGTGAAGGCTTTTTCAGCAGCTTGTAGGCGACGGCCCCGGCAATAATGATCACGCCCAGCCAGAACAGGTATTGCAGCGCAGTGAAGATGACGCCAATGGCGGCGAAGGCCAACATCGCAGCCAAGATCAGGACGACGGCGAGCAGAATCAGCTTAATGAAGTTCATGACGCAAACCTCTTAACAGCAGAATACAACGGGAGACAAGGGCAGGGTAATCCTGATCAGCGTTTCGAGCAATAAGTGGCTTGCCGAGTTGGTCTATTCGGCGCGGAGTATTTGGCGCACGGTTTCGGCCTTTGGTGGTTTACTGGCTGGGTGCTCAAGCCGGGCTTCCGCCGCGGGCGGCAGTGATGGTGGTAGCGGCGCGACGCGACGCTGTCCGGGGCGGGGGATGAAGTCGAGGTACAGGCGGATCAGGTTGCGCCAGTCGTCGAGGAGCGCGGTCTTGTGCGAGCAGGCGACGGTGCAGAGCGGGGCACAGTATTTTTCGGTGTGATATTCGCGGTCGATGTCGGCCTGCGTGTAGTCGGCGAGCGGGGTGCCGGGCGTGCCGCGCTGCTGCGAGCAGTAGTGGACCAATCCATCCTCGCAGATGTAGAGATAGCGCGCGCCGCTACGGCACTTCCAGTCGTTCGGCTGCCCGGCGACCAAGTTATCTTGGAACCAGCCGAGCCGCGCGTACTCTTTTTTGGCGAGCACCTTCGCCTCTTCATAGACGCGGCGCTCGCGCTCGGCCAGCGGCTTGAGTGTGCCTGCGCCGTCGTGGATAACGCCCATCGTAGTGGAGAAACCCAACTCGACGGCGCGCCGGCCAACGACGAGCGCATCTTCGGGTTGCTTGATACCGCCGCCGATCACGGAGTTGATGTTGACGTGAAAATTCGCGTGCTCGGCGAGCCAACACAAGCGTTTGTCGAGCAGCTTCAGGCTCTTCTTTGAAACTTCGTCAGGCTCGACGTTGTCGATGCTGATTTGCAGATAGTCGAGGCGGGCGTTGTTGAATTTTTTGATCTTCTCCGGCGTCAAGTAAAAGCCATTGGTAATCAGGCCGGCGATCATGCCGCGCTCGCGAATGTGCGCGATGATCTCGAAAATTTGCGGGTGCATCATCGGCTCGCCGCCGGAGAGAGTGATGATCTCAGTGCCGAGATCGGCTAGCTTATCGAGCCGCTGCCGCATCTCCTCGAACGGGACCGGCTCGGAGAAGTTGTCGTACTCATTGCAGTAAGTACAAGCGAGGTTGCAGCGGCGCATCGGGATCACGTGCGCTAACACGGGATGCTTTTGCGACGCAAGGCCGCGGGCGATAAACGCGGCTTCGCGCAGTTTGAGTTGATAGAATTTACTTCGCTTCATCGAACCGTTTAATTGTGACTGATCCCGTTCGCGGACTGACCGTCCGGGTAGCCGCCCCTTCTTTTGACGAACCGCCGAGAAGATACGCAAAACAGAGGCCGGAGTGCAAGCGTCCCGCCTGCCAAGCGTGCGCCAGCACGCTAATTCTTCCCGTCATGACCGCGTGTCGCTGTTCGCGCTCCCGCGCTCATTGCAGGCGCGAGCCGACGCTTCCGGAAAACACGAAAGGGTTCCAGTCAACTGGGACGGAACCCTTTCACGTTGGTCAGTGGCGCTAATTACTAGCCGCGAATTTTCTTCACGTCCGAAGGCAGTTCGAGCTTAAATTCGTTCTTCGAGATGCTGACGTTTTTCTGCACGTTCATCAGGCGCACAGTCGTAGTGTCGTTGTTCTTCTCGACCACTTTGGTCTGCACTGGCATTCCCGTGCCGTCCACCCAAATCTCCGCGTACTTGTAGCTCGCCTTGCCCTTCGGCACGAGCTTTAAGTGCGTCGTCTCCACGCCGCCCCACAGCGTTTCGAGGTACACGTCCTGCGGAGTTTCGTAAGCGGCCTTCAACTGCGCCTGCGAAGCATTGAGGCCGAAGCCCATCACACCGCTCACTTTGCCCTCTTTCGAGTTGGCATCGCCGACGTAAGCCATCTTCAGGCGCGGACGGAAAAGCGTGTATTTGCCGTCAACGACCGCCAGCATCTCCTGCGGATTGTGCCAATCGACGCGGACGGAAGATGAGCGATTATCGCCGGGCAGGTACAACACGACGCCGCTTTTTTTGTCGCTGTCGCGGAGTTGCGCGTTGTACTTCTCCATCGTGATGCCGGCACGCAAACTTCGCAGATCGCGGCGATTGCGATCCATTTTGTTAAAGATCGAACTGACGAGGCCGGCGCTCTGCGCGCTGGCAATCGGG
>JACCRA010000561.1 GCA_013813825.1 Pyrinomonadaceae bacterium
AAGGCGAAGCGGCCTTGTGCGTCGGTCGAGAAGGGGTTGACGTTCGGCTCGTTCGGCGTGAAACCGACATCGGGCGGAAGCTGTAGGGGATTGCCCGCTTGATCCGTCAGGAGCGAAACACGCGCCCCGCCGATGCGGGCTGCGCCGCTGGAGTGTCCGGCATAGACGACTCCGAACGGATCGACCACAACGACAGCGTCGGTAGTATTCGTCGCCGTAAAATTCTCGCCGCTCAAATTGGCGGTGTTGATGATCGCCGCGCCGGAAGGGACAGCGCCCGCCACGCGCGCTTGGAAGTTGATCTGGATGAGTTGGTCAACGGCGACTTGCGCGAGTCGCACTTCAATGCGCCGTCCCACGACTGCACCCTCGTCCGCGTCCGCCGCGTCGGAGAGCGTGCGCCCCGCGAGTTGCAGCGTACCGGCGATGTATTCGAGTCCCGCCAGCAGTTCGTCGCTCACGAGGACTTGCCGTGCGATGACGCCGCCACTGTTGCGGAAAGAGATGGAGTAGTTGAGAGTCTGCCCTGCGGCGGCGGTTATACGGTCGCGGTTTTCGACCAGTTTCGGGGGCGGCAGGCTAGCGTTATGGGGATTGGTCAGACGCGCGCTATTGCCGACGGCGTCGATGATCGTGCCGGCATCTTCGACCACCCCGTTAACGCCGGTTGTATTGTTCGAGCGCGCCGTCAGGCTCATCGTCAGCGTACTCTGCGGCGTGACATCGCCGGTATCAACGATGGCGAGGACGTTCAGGCACGCTCCCGGCGCGACCTGCGGACTCACAGTCTCGTTCAAGCGCGCGAGCGTGTCGGGCGGCGCGGAGACAACACCGTTGTTGTCCGCGTCGAAATAAATTTGATGGACGCTCGCCGGCGCGGAAATCTCGGCGCGCGTGAGCGTGTAGGCGTCCGGGGTGTTGCCGGTATTGCAGATTTGAAAGACGCGCGTGACGCGCTCGCGCGGGGCGACGCTGGCCGAAGGCTGCGTTTCGTCGGGCGTGACGACGAGTGCGGAGACGGCCAGCAGCGTGACCGTGATCGTGGGCGAGACGGTGGTGAAGGTCACGCCCGAATCGTCTTGGTAAGTGGCTTGTCCGCGGTTGGTGATGAGCGTGCCTGCGTCGTTCGGGGGATCGTCCGTCCCGCGCGCCCGCGCGCCCGTCGTCAACACTAATGAGAGCGCGACGGCGAGCGCAGCGGCGACGGCGTTTCTTTGGAAGCGAACTGTGAGCATCTTTACACCAAGAGAAGCAGGGAGAAGAGAAAACGATGACTGCGGAACGATGAACTATGAATAAAAAGCAAATGTCTTTTACTTCATAGTTCATCGTTCATCATTTCCCCTTACCTGATCCGGCGCTTGAACCGTAAGACGCCCGACTGTCCCGGCGCGATTGACGAGACGGTGTCGGTGAGAGCGGTTGACCCCGCCGCGTCGCCGGTGATCGTGCCGCCGCGCGAGTCGGAGGCGGAGCCGGCGACCTGATCCGTGGTCGAACCCCAGTTGTTCGGGACGGCGTTGCCATCTTCCGTGATGACGAGGTTGTTAATCGTCAACATGGAGTTGCCGGAGCCGCCCGCCGAAGAGACGTTCGAGTAGGTGATGACGTACTCGATCTCCGCACCGGGGACCGGAGCGTTCGCGCCGCCGACGCCCGTCCCGTTCGTCACGACCGCCGCCTTGTCCATCCGCAGGAAGCCTGTATAGAGGCGGTCAATCGTTTCGTTGAAAGACCCCGGCGTGAGTATCGAAGTGGCGCGGATCACCGTGTCATAGCCTTGCAACACCGTCTGCCCGGCGGGCGCGGTGACACGCACCTGAAGGTCGAGCGTTGCGCCGAAGGCGATTGGCACGCTGATGAACGAACCCGACCCTAACAGCGGCGTAAAAGTTATGCCGCCATCGAGCGAGACTTCCACAGTGAAGCCCGCCGGAGAATTTGGCACGGTGACTCGGAAAATATCGGCGGCATTGCCGGTGTTCTCTAGTGTGTTGGTGAAGGTGACAGCCCCGCCGGCCGTCGTTACCTGTCCGGGCGGCACGCCGGCAATGCCGGTCGTCAAGCTACGGTTGGTGTAGTCGTCGTTGATCGAGGTCGGGCCGGTTGCAGTGGGCTGCCCCGCCGGACCCAGCAAGACGGCGCCGAGTTGCTGCAAGATCGTCAACTGTTGAATACCGTTGCCGTCCACGTTGCCGGGCTGCGCGCCTTCGTTGAAGTCGGCGTTGCCGTCGCCCGCGTTCGACACAGTGTCGCCCGACTGATCCGTGATGCCCGCGCCGATGGAGTTGTTGGCAAAGGCGTCAACGATCTCGAAGATCGGAGTGGTCGCGTCGTTGGTCGTGACGGTGACGGTCATACTTATACTCAGGCTGCACGCGCCGACGGCGAGCGGCGCACCAACGCTGAAGGCCACGCGGCGCACATCGGCCAAACTTGCCGGGGCCGTGCTGGTCCAGACGGCTTGCGTGATCGGACTCATCGCGAGCGGCGACGTGGAGTAGAGCGTGCCTGCCGGAAAAGTCTGTCCCGAAGCGAGAGCCGTGCCGACCGGGATCGGCGCGATGATGAAGACGCCGCTATTCTGCCCCGCCGGGCCGTTCGTGAGCGTGATGCTCTGCGCGTCACGCGCGCCGGTGTTACAGACTTCCATCGCGTAGCTGATGTTCGAGTTGAGCGCGACGGGGCCCGCCGGCGCGACGAGTGAGACGCGCAATTGCGCGTCGTTCTCGATAGCCGCCGAGATGTCGCCAACGGCTTCCGATTGGCCGTTGGCCGTGCCGCCCGAGACGGTGCGGACTTCGCCCGCCGAGTTGTCGGCAGTCTGATTATCATTTGCCGCATCACCTAAGCGGACGCTGACGGTTTGGCCGTTAGTCGCGCCCGCGTTGACATTCGTGCTGACGATCACATCCACAAAGCCGTTAGCCGCGAGGCTCGGCGAGAGCGCGTCCGCCGCGTTCGTGTAGATGTCGATGTCCGTGCCGGCCTCGAACGAGCCGTTGCCGTTAATGTCGATGTAAGCCGCCGCGATGGTGGCCGGGCCGGTCAACTGAATGCTTTGACCACCCGCGAGGAAGCGCACCTGATCCGAGAAGTTGCCGGAGTTGGTGACGCGGAAGGTGAAGCGCGCGTTGGTTTGGCCGCCAACGACCGGGGAGGGGGCCGTGCCCGCGTCGGGCGTGATGACGAGGCCCGAGACGTTCGCCACCGTGACGGTGACGGTGTTCGAGATGGTCGAGAAGTTGTTGCCGCTGCCATCGGAGTAAGTAGCCGAGGCGCTGTTCTGAATCGTTGTGCCGCCGGGCGTTGTCTGCGCTAAGATGTGCGCCCCGAACGCGCCGGTGAACGCCAGAACGGCAATCACGCGAGAGAGCGCATGGGCGGCGGGGAAAATGTATCTGCTCTTCATCTGGTCTCCTCAATTAGTGATTGCGGACGGGCGGATTGCGGAACTGTCGAAAGGAAGATGATTGCGTTCCGTCAATCAGCAATCGCCAATCCGCAATCTAAAGTCTGAGTGCGGCACTCTTACTTCACGCGCACCTTGTAGGAGGCGTTGAGTTTGCCACCCGCGGCGAGCGCGTCCGACCACTCGTAGCAAACCTGTGTGTATATGGCGATGGGGGCGGACACTCGCTTCACCGTGCCGTCCGGCTGCCGCTCTTCGATGGTGGGCTGCGCGGAGAAAGTCTGGCCGCCGTCAATGCTGTAGGTGACGCTGACCGCGCCATCCGCCACCGTGCAACCCGCGACGAGCAGCGTCCCTTGTGGAATCTGCCCGACCGCTTTGTACCCACGCGCCGCGCCGTCACCGTCGTTCGCCGAAGTGATGGTCCAGTTAAGAACCTCGCCGGGATGAACCGCGCTGGTCTTATCTAACGCGATCACCTTTCCGTCGCGCGCGACCGTGCCCGCGAGCGAGACTTTGACTTCAGGTCGCGCGACCAGAGCTTTCAGAGTCGCGCCGGCAAACCCATGCGCGACGGCGGCTACGCCGCACACGCCGGCTAACGCGCAGAAGAGCGCGAGCGCGCCCGCGCGCAATGTTCTGTTCTTCTTCATGCTATTGATCTCCTTGCTAAGTTTTTAGGAAATGAGCGGTGTGAACGACGAAGGAGGCGATTGCCCGTTGCGGCTGTCTGGCTTCTAAACTCCTGTTAAGCATCCCGGACACGAAGTGACGCACACGGGTCGGGGTGGGGCTGCAACAAGCCCTGTGCTGTCGGGCGTGTTGCGGCTCGCCGGGTCGAGGCTCAATACTGAAATTTCTAAGCTTGACCGGCGGATCGGAGGTATTGGCGGGTCGCTACGAATGCGTGTGCAAAGGTGGCGGCTGCCTAATTAGGCTGCCATTTCTGAAAGCCGGATGCGACAGACTGACATTTTGGCCCGAGGGGTGTAGCCCCCTGTTGGTCTTCATCAACGAAGGCAGGTGACGAAGAATTGGCCAACTGATACTCGCGCAGCTTGCGGTACAGCTTGCGTTCGGAGACGCAGAGGATGGCTGCGGCGCGCTCGCGATTGCCGCACTTCTCATTGAGGACTTGAAGGGTGTACCAACGTACTAGCTCTGCATGGGTGTATGGGTCGGGACTAGAGGCAAAGCTTCAGCTCCGCAAGCCAAAGTGGAGAGAGCATGATCGCGCGCCAAAGCCGCGCGAAGCCAGCACACTTACCATAGCAAAAATAGAGTGCCTTGAGAAGCATGAAAATACGGCAGTGTTGCGAAAATTATTTGAGGGTACAAAAAGCCTCAAGGGACGTGTCAATAATTGGCTCATGTGTAACCAGTTTGCGGTGAGGGGCGTGAGCGACACATCCGCTGAATCAACTCAGCCGTGATCCGCTTGGCATTGGTCATCGCCTCATATGTCGCGACATAGAGATGCAGAGACTGC
>JACCRA010000566.1 GCA_013813825.1 Pyrinomonadaceae bacterium
GGCGCGGCCGATAATCACGGACATGGCATAGTCGAGATACGAACGTCGCATCTCTTCTTCGATATTGACGTAGTTATGCTCTGCTGTTTCCATCGAAAAGACCTTTCCAGTACAATCCTTCGGCGTCACCGCCCCAAGACTTAATTACAAGGCTGTTTGAGCGGCGAGTTTTCATCACGCGCGCCGTCGCTATTCACGTTAGCGAACAGCAGTTCAAGCGTTCGGACGGCGCCCCGACGACACTCAGATCAGACAGCGAAATGAGGACTAACAGGCGCGTTCAAAGGGACCAATCCGGGGCAGCTTGAAGTACGACATATTGTAGCCCGAAAGTGTCGCTCCCGCAACCCGCACGAGCAGCTAAAAGCCTTGAATTATCTAGGTTTTGCCGCGATTCGGGAGCGTCCGGCGGCGGGTGATGAAAGCCCAACATATTGCGGCGGCACATAGCCGCGAGGAAGCGCACGAGGGGTGACGAAAAGCGACGACAAAGACCAGCGCGGCAAGGAGCGAATCAGGCTCGCGTTGCCGGTGCGCGTCCACTGCCGCGAGAGCCTCGACGCGGAATGGTCGGAGATCACGCGCCTCATCGATCTCACGCCTTTCGGGGCGAGTTTCGGCCTCTCGCGCCCGACCGAGCGCGGACGCCTGCTGCTTTTGACAATGCCGATGCCGCGGCAACTGCGCGCCTTCGATCACACCGAGGATCAGTACCGCGTCTGGGCGTTGGTGCGTTCGACGACGTGGCGCGTTGCGGCATCTGGCGCGCCGCAGAGCTTCGTCGTCGGTGTCGCCTTCATCGGTAAGTACCCGCCGGCGAGTTTCCTCCAGAACCCGTCGCGGCGTTACGAGCCGCGCGGAGAGGGCGAGCGGTTAGACGTTGGAAGCTTGCGCGTGATGGGACAGGGGCGTTCGCCGTTCGCGCCGCAGGTAGAGCGAGGGACGCGCCTCGACGTGGCGGCGGCAGTCGTCCTTGAATTGCTCGGCGAAGGCGGCAAAGCTGTCACGCGCGAGGAGACGGTGACGGCGAACATTAGCCGGCACGGCGCGACCATCTACACGACGCTCCCGGTTAAGCCCGGCAGTTTCGTGTGCTTAACGATTCCGCGCGAACCGACGCCGCTCTTCGCCGCCGTGCGCGGACGCACGGAAGTCGCGGGCGGGGTGGCGCATCTGCACTTGGAATTTATCGGCGGCGAATGGCCGCTCGACGATTTGCTGTGAAAATGAAAAAGCGTGGAAGTGGAATCGCGGTCGTGCGCGAGTTGCTGCTGGCGGAGATCGAACGTCGTTGCGCCGCTCCGTTGTGCCGCGCGCCAACGCGCCTCGGGCTGACCAAGCGGGAGGCGCGAGGCTATACCGGCTTCGCGTGCGAGCGATGCGAGCGTTGGCACGACGATGTGCTGACCGAGGGCGACATCCCGGAGTGGTGGGCGGAACTTTCCGTCGCGAACTTCGACGCGGCGCAAGGCGAGGCCGCCACCGCCGCCGGGGCGTTTGAGGCGGCCGAGCCGGATGAATTCGTCCGCCGCTTGAACGAAGAATGGCGGCGCGAGCGGGCGGCGGCAAACACGGATGAGAGCGGCGGGGAATTTCCGGACGAGAAGGAAATGTTGCATTGAGCGAGATCCGCACTGACATCGCGCGCCGCGGCGGCGAGGATGAAAAGAGTCGTCGCGCGGCGGACGTGCCGGATCATTTCGTCCTGCCGCGCTGGGCGATTGAGATCGTGCGCGTCGTGCTGCGCGCCCTCTTCCGCGCACTTTGGGGCTTGCGCGCGCGTGGTGTCGAGAATGTTCCTGTGGACGGCGGCGGGCTGATCATCGCCGCCAACCATCAGACGTACATCGATCCGTTCTGGGTCGCTGTCCCCGTCAGGCGCTACCTGCGCTATCTCGCGTGGGACGAAATTTTCGGTTGGCCGGTCGTCGGCAGACTGACGCGCTGGCTCGGCGCATTGCCTCTGCAAATCGAGCGGGGCGATCCACGCGCGATCCGGCGCTCGCTGCAATTGCTCAGGCAGGGCGGCGCGTTCGTCATCTTCCCCGAAGGCGGGCGGGCTTTATCCGATGGCGAGATGTCGCGCTTCAAAACCGGCGCGGCGCGCATGGCGCTCGAAGCCGGCGTCCCTGTGTTGCCCGTCACGATCCGCGGCGGCAACCGCGTCTGGCCGCGCGGATGGCGCTGGCCCCGTCTCGGCCGGGTCGAACTCGTCTTCCACCCGCTCCACCACCTGACGACGCTGCCGGGCGAGACCGTGCGCCAAAGCGCCCGCCGCGAAAGTGACCGGCTGGCGGAGATTATCCAGTCCGCGCTCTGAGCGCAGTCCCGACAAATTACACCCCGAAGGAAAGGCGGCTCTGATGAACGCTCGTTCTATTCACCGGAGTGTGGGGCGCGGCCTCGGCTGGCTCGCGCTGCTCGCAATCGTGTTAATCATGCTGGCGTGGGTCTTCATCCCGGCGTGGTTGATCCAGCCGTTCAAGGAGCAGACGGCGGGCGGCTTGGAATTGTCATACGCCCTGCGGCGTTGGTCCCCTGTCGTCACGGTGATCGGGTTGCTGTCCGCGCTGGCGCTCGTGGTCTGGCTGTGGCTCGGGGCGGGGCGATGGTGGCGGAAGACCGCGCTTGTCGCGGCGCTCGTGCCCATCGTCGCGGCGGCGTGGTTGTCGCGGCAGAACCATTTCGAGTGGATGTTCGCGCCGCTCCCGCGGGTGGCGTCTGCCACAGTCGCGGAAGTTGATTTTGTCGCCGATGAGGAAATGGTCTTAGCCGTCGAAGTAAACGGTGAGGCGGCGGCTTATCCCATCAGACAGATGGCTTATCACCATGTCGTGCCGGACACCGTCGGGGGCGTGCCCGTAGTGGCAACTTATTGAACGCTCTGTCACACCGGTCTGGTGTGGGAAGCGACGATTGACGGGCGGCCTTTGAAGTTTCATCTCGCGGGGATTAACAACCAGAACTTCATCATGCAGGACGAGGAGACCGGCTCGTGGTGGCAGCAGGTCAGCGGCGAGGCGATCTTTGGTCCCCTCAAAGGGCGGCAGTTGAAAGGCGTCTTCCACGACGAGTTGACGTTCGCGACGTGGCGGCGCGAGCATCCATCCGGCGGGCGCGTCCTCAAGCCGGACAACACGACAGCGTGGCGCAAGTTCTCCGAAAATTGGGAAGCGAAGACGGCACAAATGCCAGTCGTCCACGTTGCT
>JACCRA010000602.1 GCA_013813825.1 Pyrinomonadaceae bacterium
CGGCGTGCTATCTGACGTGCTGTTCTCCGCCTTCAGCGTGCGTTCACCGCTGGCGCGTCCACGCTGCGAAAGAATCAATTGATTGCGTTGCAAAAATCGCTCGGTGACTTTATGCGCCTGATCGAGCAGCCCGCCGGGATTGTTCCGCAAATCGAGCACGAGCGAAGTCAAACCCTGCTTCTTCAGTTCTTCGAGCGCCTCGCCAAACTTTTCGGAGGTGTCATAGTTGAAGCCGCGCGTCATGTCGATGTAGCCGACGCCGGGCTTCAGCATGTAGTAATCGGGCACGGTCGGCTGTCCCACCGCGTCGCGCGTGATCTCGACCGTGTCGCGCGCGCCATTCGCGGCGCGCGCGACCGTCACCTTGACGGTCGAACCACGCGGCCCGCGTAGCCGGTCGCGCACATCGCCCGACGGGCGGCCTTTGACTGATTGTCCGTCAACCTCGACGATCTTATCGCCGAAGCGCAAGCCCGCCCGCGCGGCCGGCGCTTTGTCAAAGGTCGCTAGTAAGTAAGTGTCGGTCTCACCGTTGATCTTGCGCTCGCCGATAGTCGCGCCGATGCCGAAGTATTCGGAGCGCCAGTCGTTTCGCAACTCCTCGAACTCTTTCGCGTCGTAGAAATTCGAGTGTGGATCGAGCGTCCGTAGCATCCCGATGATCGACGACTTGAACGCTTGGTTGTAGTCGATCTTCTGCCCATCGACGTAGTTGTCCTGCACGATACTGAGGGCTTCGGAGAAGTCTTCCTCAATGGCCGAAGTGGCGTTCGACGGCATACGCGAACGCTCGCGGGTCGTGGCGCGACCCGCTGCTGCCGGCGGCGCGCCGGCGACGTTCGGCGGCATCTGCGGCAATGGTTGCTGTTGCTGACGCCGGCGATCAGGGCTTGTATTTTGCGCGAAAACGAAAGACGGAAGCGACAATGCGACGAGCAGGAGCGCGGCGAGCGCGCGGGATACTTTATTTTTCACTGCTGGCAAACCTCTCCAAATCTGGTTTGGGAACTCGGTCAACACGGTATGCGGATGCGACAGAAACGGCCACGGAGGCCGGTTTTTGTATAGTACTGGATGAGCCGAAAGGCGGCAAGGTTGTCGCACTCAAAACCTAAAACTCCCGGCAGTCAAATCGTCTTGACCACAGACGACAGGAAGGCCAAGAGTGAAAGCATTTGAGATTTCAAATCTGAAATTTGAGATTGTTGATTTGCTCCTTCCGTGTCTTCCGCATCTCAGCGGTTGATTCCCTTCACTGCCGCGCTACGGTCGCTCAGATGGCTGGTTTGCTTGTTAGTTTCTCGTCAACTACAATGCCACGGAAGCGAACCGCCATCCAACCTGAGACGTTTATTTAGGTGCCCCGGAAGCCTTCGGGGCGACGAACGAGCGAATCACAAAGGAGATTTTCACGCTATGAGCAACCCCTATGAGCCGAAACCGCCGCAGCGCGTCGAGCCGATTGACGATCTGATGATCCGCGAAGACGAGGACGATCCACAAACTGGCGCGGATCGAGATCGCGTCTCCTCTTCGGTGCGCGACATCGCCTCGCGCATTCCCGAATCCTTAAGCTCCATCGGCCGCGACATCAGCCGCACCATCGAGCGGGCGATGTCGGCGAAGGATGATTACGTGGTGGCGGTCAAAGTCTCGCACGAGGCGCAAGAGAAGCTGGAGAATCTGGTGCAGGCCGGCGTCTTCCGCAACCGCGCCGAAGCTGCCGCCTTCCTCATCGACGAGGGCATCAAAGTGCAAAGCCCGCTCTTCGAGCGCGTCAACCAGAAACTCTCCGAGATCGAACGCCTGCGCGCCGAACTGCGCGGCCTGATCAACACGCCTCAATGAAAAAGTGACGAGCCAAGACAAGTTAAAATAAAAACTTGTCTTGGCTCGTCACTTGTCACTCGTCACTTTTTTATGATGCTTCCGCCAATTCCTATCGAACATTATGCGCTCGACAACGGCCTGCGGGTCGTGTTGAGTGAAGATCATAGCGTGCCGGTCGTTTCGGTCGCGGTTTATTATGATGTCGGCTCGCGCAACGAGCGCGAAGGGCGCACGGGCTTCGCGCACCTCTTCGAGCACATGATGTTCCAAGGCTCGGAGAACGTCCCTAAAGCCGCGCACTTCCAATACATTTTCAACTCCGGCGGCACGATGAACGGGACTACTTCGAGCGAGCGCACCAACTACTTCGAGACGCTGCCGGCAAATCAACTGCCCCTGGCTCTCTGGTTGGAGAGCGACCGAATGCGCTCGCTCAAAGTGACGCAGGAGAATCTCGACAATCAGCGCAACGCTGTACAGGAAGAGAAGCGGCTCAACTACGACAACCGCCCCTACTCGAACGCCTTTTTGCGCCTCAATGAACTGATCTTCAAGAACCCGGCCAACGCCCACTCAACCATCGGCTCGATGGCGGACCTCGACGCCGCGACCATCGAAGACATACAGGAATTTTTCCGCATTTACTATGCGCCCAATAATGCCGTCGTCTCCATCGTCGGTGACTTCGACGCAGCGGAGGCGCGCGCGCTCGTCGAAAAATACTTCGCGACCATTCCGCCGCAACCCGTCCCGCCGCCGGTCGATACAAGCGAGCCGCCGGAAGTCGCCGGCCGGCATGAAACGTATCTCGATCCGTTCGC
>JACCRA010000607.1 GCA_013813825.1 Pyrinomonadaceae bacterium
ATCTCGCGGCATAATTCGAGGCCGTCTTTATCTGGCAGGCCAATGTCGAGCAGGATCAGCGAGTATGAATTAGCGCGCGCGAGGTTCAGTCCTTGATCGGCGGTCTGCGCGGTCGTAATGTCGAAGCCGTCCTGCCGCAAACTCCATTCGACCAGCGAGCGCGTGTCGGCAGCGTCGTCCACGAAGAGAACCGAGTGCTTTGAATCAGTCATGCTCTTTATTTAACCTGTCAGAGCGCGCGGCGCAAATTCTCCGGCGACTTGAACCAACGCGGGTCGAAAAAGTTAGCCACCGCTATTTTCGAGATACTGCTTCATCAATTCAGACCATCGCCCTTGCGCTTTTAAGATCAACTCGCAGACTTCGCGCACCGCGCCGAAGCCGCCGGGCAGCGCCGTCACGTAATGCGCGGCGGCACGCGTCTCAGGCGTAGCGTCCGCCACGGCGACGGCCAGTTCGACGCGCCGCATCAGCGGAATGTCCGTCACGTCGTCGCCGACGTAAGCCACTTCCCTTTCGCCGACGCCGGCCGCGTCCAATACTTCCTGAAAATCTTTGAGTTTCTCCCAAGTGCCTTGCCGCACATGCCTGATGCCGAGATCGCGAGCGCGCCGCACAACGGCGGCGGAAGTCCGCCCCGAAATAATCCCGGATTGAAGTCCGGCGCGGTGCCAGAGGACGAGGCCGTGGCCGTCGCGTGTGTGGAAACTTTTCTGTTCGTCGCCGTCACCGATCAGAGTGACGCGCCCGTCGGTCAGCACGCCGTCGCAGTCCATCAACAAAAGTTTGACGCGCCCGGCGCGCTGTTCGAGTTCGACGATTTCTCGCATAGTTTGCTGCGGCAAGTGACAAGCGAACGATAAGTTCTGCTCTTGTTGCTCATCACCCGTCCCTGTTTTCAACGCACCTCGAAGATTGGGATTTCAGCGAGTTTTAGGCCACCGCCGGAGCGCGCGAGGATCAAGACTGCCGTGCCGGACTGCTCGCGCCCGAGAACTCTGGCCGAGACGGACACGTCGGCGGCAAGACGGTCGGCTCCGAGAACTTCGGTGCGGAGCACGCGCGTCTGCCACAGTTCGGGCTGGCTGCCGACGATGCCTTTCGCGAAATTAAGCAACTCGCCCGGCAGGATGAGCGCGTCCAGATCGGCTTTCCGGCCGCCCTTGATGGCGGCGTCGAATTGGTTGAAGAAAGTTCGCACCGTTTCGTCGGGCGCGGAAGAAACTTTGCTGGATGCTTCGGCTTTCAGGCGCGAGGCGCGGGCCTGTAAGGTCGGTGCGTAACCGCCGTCACTCGCGACCGCTTCTTGAAAAAACTTCGCGGCTTCGGCGAACTGATTGCGCCGCACGGCGACTTCGCCTAAGCCGATGCTTGCCCACGCCATCGTGGACGGGAGCGGTAACGGTTTGTCGAGCGCAAGGCGCAATTCCCGTTCGGCCTCGTCTAGTTTGTTCTGTTCCAAAAGCGCGCGGCCGAGCAGCGTGCGCAGTTCCTGCATCAGCGGCGCTCGCCGCAGAGCCTTTCGCGAGACGTCTTCCGCGCGGGCGAACTCCTGCGCGGCGAGCGCGCGCGTCGCCTCGTCGAGCGCCTCTTCAGGTGCGGGCGAGTGAGGCGCGGCGTCATTGGCGTAATCGAGTTGTGGGTACAGCTTGTCCGGATCGATCTCGGCGCTCGTCAGCCGCGCCGTAGTCTTGAACTGCGCTTCGGCGAAATCGCGCGGCGGAATAACACGCTCAATAACGATTCTCTCGCCGGCATCCGTCAACGCGGCAATGCTGACGGCAACTTCGAAAGAACCGTTGTTCCTGAGCGCCGCGACCCATTCGGCGCCTTGTTGCCGCGGCTGGCCGACCAGCAGATCAGTTTCGGTCGGCTGATCGAGCTGGGCGTCGAGGACGCGCTTGAAACTCTCGCCACCAAGCCGCGCGAGGGCAGCGCGGAGTCCGGCCAGCGATAACTCGCGGTTCTCACCTGTGCCCTGCAACTCGCCGCGCAGCACGCCCGCGAAGGCTTCGCGACCAAGCGCGCGCTCGGCCAGACGCCAAACCATCGCGCCCTTGTTAGCGACCGAAAGAAAGTAAGTCGGCTCCAACGGCGTGGTCTGCGCGAGCGGAGCGTCGCGGCGAGCGACGGCGACGTAGGCGATGCGCTGGCGCAAACGCTCGGCTTCAGCCGCCTCGCGGCCGAACTGTTTTTCGAGAAACTGCGTGGCGAGAAAGCGCGGCAAACCTTCGCGCACGACGCCCGCGCCTTCGCCCCGCACCGGCACCTGTCCGCCGATCCATATACGCGCCACTGACTCGGCAACGAGCAGCGCCGTCACCGCGTCGATTTTTTGGCGACGGAAGACGGCCGCATCGAGCAGCACCGTACCATTCATATCGAAGCCCGCGCCGCGTCGCACCACCACCAAACGAATCGGCGCGTCCGGCGCTGTGCCGAGTTGTCCGGCGTAAAACGCGCGCGCCGCCGCCGCCAGCGCGATCAACTCTTCGGCGCGCTTCTTCTCGCCCAACGTCGCGCCGTTTAGCAAATACGCGCTCACGCCGCGCGTGTCACCCGCGCCTTCAATTGTCTCCCACTTGCCGGTCAGAAAAAACGGTTGCGCGAAAAGTTTCTGCTCGAAAGTTCCGTTCGCGCTCATCTGCCCGGAGGAGATGACAGTTTCGCCGCCGGGAGCGTTGACTTTGAGCAGCACGGGCGCTGTGTCAGTCCCGCGCGGCGAGAAGGGCGAGTTGGGCGTCGGGTACCAAGACGCAAGCGGCAGAAACTGCGAACCTTCGACGGAGACGGCGGCGACGCCGGTATTCTCCGTCACCGGCAACTTGTATTCGATGGCGGCGCTCATCGTCTGGCCGG
>JACCRA010000611.1 GCA_013813825.1 Pyrinomonadaceae bacterium
CTGGCCCGTCACCTGCTTGATCGAGAGGGCCGCGCCGCCGCGCGCGTCGCCGTCCATCTTCGTCAAGACGATGCCCGTGATGCCGATCTGTTGGTGAAACTGCTCGCCGGAGCGCACTGCATCCTGCCCCGTCATTGCGTCAGCGACGAACAGAATCTCGACCGGGCGCGTCTCGGCCTTAATTCGCACTAGTTCATCCATCAACTCCGCGTCGATGTGCAGCCGCCCGGCTGTGTCAATCAACAAGGTATCGAAGCCGGTCTGCTGCGCGTGCTTGTAAGCCTCGCGCGCCAACTCGACCGGATCGTTCGATTCCGGCTTTTCAAAAATCTGCTGTCCCGTCGCTTTCGCGATCACTCTCAACTGCTCGCGCGCCGCCGGACGGTTCACGTCCGTCGAAACCAAGAGCGGCTTACGCTCCTGATTCTTCGAGAGCCACAAAGCGATCTTGCCCGTCGAAGTGGTCTTGCCGGAGCCTTGCAGCCCGACGATCATCACGACGTTCGGCATTGCCTTCGTGAACACCAGCCGCGAAGACTGCCCGCCGAGGAGATCAACCAACTCGTCGTAGACGATCTTGACGACCTGCTCCGAAGGCTTCAACTCCTGCCAGACCTGCTGGCCTTCGGCCTTCGCCTTGACCGAGGCGATGAAGTCTTTGGCGACCTTAAAATTAACGTCAGCTTCGAGCAGCGCCATGCGAATTTCGCGCAACGCGGCATCGACGTGTTCGGGCGTCAACACACCTTCGCCCTTCAAATTCTTCAGGGCGCGCTTCAGCTTGTCGGATAAAGACTCGAACATAATCCTACAGGAGCGACCACGGGCTGTAGTCGGAAACGGAGATGATAGCGACGCGGGCGGATTCAGTCAAGGAATGACGCTAATGGCGTGCGCTGGTTCAACTTACTTGGCCGCGGGAGGCTCTTCCTTAACCAGCTTATCGATCATCCCGCCCAACTCGTCCAACTCCTGCGGGCTGACGCCGATGCTGATGAAGCGGACGACGCCGCGCCGGTCAATCAACATCGCCGTCGGGTAGGCTGAGACGCCGTAAGCGCGTTGATTGTCCGTGCCGGTCTCGGCGATGGCGAAGGCGTAAGGGATTTTCTCGTCCTGCTTGAGCTTTCGCAAAAATTCCAGTTTTTGCGGCTCGCTCATCCCGCTGCGGCCGAGTGTGCCTTGATAGTCGGTCAAGCCGATCACGGTGAGGCCTTTGTCTTTGTACTTTTTATGCCAGCCGCGCAAAGTCGGGAACGCCATCCGGCATGGGCCGCACCACTCGTACCAGAAGTCGATCAGGACCACGTTGCCGCGCAACTCCGCTAGTTTCGTCGGCGGCTGATCGATCCATTCGACGACTTCTAATTCCGGCGCGGTTTTCGCCTGCCCCGCAGTCGCCAGCGCGGCACGCGCTTCGCCCGCCGCGCGCTCCTTGCCCGCGAATCGCCCCGCAACCTGCCGGTACAGATTCGCCGACGGCAGATCGAGCGCCAAGTTATAGAGGTCGATGACGACGGCCTGCGCTTCTTCTTTCTTCTTCATGTCCTGATAGATGTCGGCCAGTGTCGTGCCCGCCTCGACGATGAGGCGCACCGGCAAACTCTCCGGGCCGGGTTTCTTCGCCGCCTCGAAGGCCGCGCGTGAGTGCGCGAGCGCCCGTTCGGGCTGCTTCGCTTTGCGTTGCGCTAAGGCCAGTTCCATTTCCATCTGGAAGACGTGGAGAGGCGACTGCGGTTCATCGGCGAGGTAGGCCGCGAGCGCGGCTTCCGCCTCATCGAGCGATTTATGCTGTGCGGCGTAGATGCTGATGATGTTGCGTGCGACTTGCGCGGGCGTGCCTTTCGCGTCCGCCCCGCCCTCCGCGAGAAAGCGCCGCATTGCCGCCAACGCTTCCGCCCTCTGGTCGGCGAAGTTGTGGAGCGATCCCAGATAGAAAACGTCCATCCCCTTGAGGTCGGCGCGCGTCGCGAGTTGCGCGGCGTAATTGGCGGCCAGTTTGCGCTGCTCTTTCTCGATCTTCTCTGACGCCTCGGCGTCAAACGCTTTACCCTGCGAACTCAGGTCCTGCCGTCGCTGCTTGGAATAATTGGTGATTTCCTGATAGAGCGCGGCGGCGGGACGCGCGGACGCTCCCGACTGCTGCTGCGCCGCCACATGATTCATTGCCCAAGTACACGTGAGCGACAAGGCGAGTAGAAAGCGGATCATGTTTTTCATGGACGTCCTCCGATAAATTTGCCGGCGCGCAGCCGGCTTGAGCAAATCAGCATCCGACGGAACTTGTGCGCGAGGAGTTGCGGTACTCAAGCGGGCGGCGAAGCGTTGCCAATCAGCGGCGACGCCTGACTGGTCAACCGCGC
>JACCRA010000623.1 GCA_013813825.1 Pyrinomonadaceae bacterium
CCCGACACCTGACACCCGGCACCCTATTCAATTCCGAAGATGTCGCGCCACGCCTGCATGTCCTCTTCGATGCCGGTGTCGTGTGAGCGGCGCAGGCGGCTGATGACGGGGTGCGAAATTTTGTTGACGGTGGAGGCGAGCAGGGCTTCGAGGGCGCGCTCTTGTTCCGGCGACAAATCGCCGAGCCGGGCGCGGTGCCGCTTCAACTCAGCCTGCGCGATGTCGTTCAGCTTCTGGCGCAACGCGCCGACCGTCGGGCCGATGTCGAGCGAGCGCAACGCCAGTTGAAATTGCATCACTTCGGATTCGACGATCAGTTCCGCCCGCTCGGCCTCACGTTCGCGCTCGCGGATGTTCGAGGCGACGACGGCCTCCAGATCATCCACGTCGAAAACGAACAAATTGTCAATCTTCCCGACCGCCGGATCGACGTTGCGCGGAACGCTGATGTCGATGAAAAAAGCGGGGCGCTGGCGGCGCGCGGCCAGCGCGGCTTCGGCCATCCGTGGCGTCACCACGTAGTCGCTCGCGCCAGTCGAACAGATGATGATGTCGGCCTGCGCGAGTTGCTCGGAGAGGGCGGAGAAGTCCACGGCCTCGCCGTTAAACTTGGCGGCCAACTGGCGCGCTGTCTCGTTCGTCCGATTAGCGACGAGCAGTCGTGAAGCTCCCGCGTTGGCAAGGTGCTCGGCGGCCAGTTCCGCCATTTCGCCCGCGCCAACGAGCAGCACCGTCGAGCCTTTGAGCGAACCGAAAATCTTGCGGCCAAGTTCAACCGCCGTGTAACTAATCGAGACCGCCGAAGCCGCGATGCCCGTCTCCGCGCGCACTCGCTTGGCGACGTGCAGGGCGTGATGCAGCAGCCGGTGAAGCACACGCCCGGCCGTCCCGGCGGACACGGCCAGCGTGTAGGCGCGTCGCACCTGTCCGAGCACCTGCGGCTCGCCCACCATCATTGAATCCAACGACGAAGCGACCCGAAACAAGTGGCGCACGGCTGCATCGTCCGCGTGCGTGTACAGGTGTTCGCCGAAAAAGTTCGGCGGCAGATCCCGCGACTCGCTGAGAAACCGACTGATCCGCGTCGCGCCTTCCGAACTGTTTGCCGTTGTGCTGGTCGCCGCCAGCACCTCAACCCGATTGCACGTCGAAACGATCAACCCTTCGCTCAGCACGTCGCCGTCAACCAGCGCGTGCAAGCTCTCGGCGCACGCCTCGTCCGAGAACGCGAGCCGCTCGCGCACCTCGATAGGCGCCGATTTATGGTTGAGTCCGACGAGAACAATTGACATGAGAAAGCAGTCAGCCGTCAGCTCTCAGCTTTCAGCTTTGAGCTAACGACTTTGATTTTCTTGATGAGCGAAGCGAGCATTCGTTTCACTTCCGTTACTTCAAGTGCGAGGCTTTCATAAGCTCCATTATTCAACAACTTCAAATCGTGGGCGAGCAGCAAGTGATATTCAAGCTCTGACGCGGAACCCATCGAGATGTACAGGAAGCGGGCGAAATCGCTTTCACTGCTCCGACCACATCCTTCGGCAATGTTAGCTGGAATCGACGCGCTGGCCCGTCGAATCTGGCTGGTCAGCCCGAATAGCTCCTCTTTGGGAAAGTTCGCGGTATTACGATAAACAGCCAGCGTAAGCTGATGCGCCTTATGCCAAATCTTTAGCTCTCTAAAATCGCGCAAAGTTTGTTGCTTTGAAAACTCAAAGTATTAAAAACTCAATCTGCATTTGCTGACTGCTGATAGCTGACGGCTGACAGCTACCCAAAAACGTGATAGCCGCCCATCAGGCGGGTGCCGAGAAAGGTGAAGACGACGAGGCCGAAGCCGACGACGCCCATCCATGCGGCTTTGCGCCCGCGCCACTCCGCGCGATAGTGAATCATCGTGAGATAAAGCAGCCATGTCAGGAGAGCAAAGACTTCCTTCGGATCGTTGTGCCAGAGGCGTCCGCTGCGAGCCGAAGACCACAGCACGCCGGTCACGATGCCGAGTGTGAGCAGCGTGAAGCCGATGCCGGCCGCCGTTGCTCCAATGTCGTCAACCGTCGTTAGCGAAGGCAGGCGGTGAAAGAAGGAACTGAAAGTTTTCAGTTTCAGTTCGCGCTCTTGCCAGAGGTACATCACGCCCGCCGCGAAGGCGATAAAGAACGAGGCGTAAGCGAAAATTAAAAGCGTGGTATGGATAGGGAAGAGCCACCACGCCGCCCCGCCGGTGACAGCGCCGGCCAATAATTGTTGGCCGCCTCCTTCGCGCGCGAGAGATGCCACCGTCATCAGCAGGACGACGAGCGGCAGCGTGAACGTGCCGAGAGCCTTCGTCTGGTAGCGATAGAGCGCCAGCCCGTAAACGATGATCAGCGTCCACGCCAGAAAAGAAAGCGTCTCGCGCAGGCCGAAGAGCGGGTAATGACCATCCTGTATCCAATCAAGCGCCAGTGTGATGGTGTGCGCGGCAAAGCCGGTCGCCAGCGACACGAGCGCGACACGCTCGACGGTGCGGCGTTTGTTGATGAACGCTAGGATGGTATGGATCGCCGCGACCACGTAACCCGCGAGCGCCACGATCAAGAGAGGTTTCATCGATTGGTTAAAACAACTTGTGCCGTCTCAGGCGGGTATTCTAAAGGAGAGCTATAGGACGGGCAAGCGCCTGAAACTTCCGCACAAGTTTGAAAGTGCCAGTCGAGACGTGAGAAAATCAGGTTGCTAGAAAAATTACCTCTAAAGTTGTTAAAGGTGAAGTTAATGCCGACACGCGCCGAAGCATGGGAGTTGCTGTGTGAGTACACGAAGGGCGAAAGTTTGCGGCGGCACGCGCTGGCCGTCGAGGCGGCAATGCGCGCCTGCGCTGCGCGCCATGGCGACCCCGACGCGGACGTTGACGAGTGGGGCATCACGGGATTGCTGCATGATTTCGATTATGAGATTTTCCCGACCGAGCACGAGCATCCCTACAAGGGCGCGAACATTATGTGCGGGCGCGGCTACCCTGAACGCATGATCCGCGCCATCATGGGGCACGCGCCGTACACGGGCGTGGCGCGCGACACCGCGATGGCGCGGGCGCTCTTCGCCGTTGATGAACTATGCGGCTTCCTCGTCGCCTGCGCCCTTGTGCGCCCGACCAAGAGCCTCGACGATCTGGAAGTCTCGTCCGTCAAAAAGAAGCTCAAGGACAAAGCCTTCGCACGCAGCGTCAACCGCGACGACATTCATCAGGGCGTCGAAGAGTTGGGCGTGTCGCTCGACGAACACATCCGCTTTGTCATCGATGCATTGCGCTCAGTTCAGGGTGAGATCGGTTTAGAGCGTTTGAGTTAGTGGAGGAACTAATCAACTGACGGTCAACATCTTGATGAGGCCAACGGCGAGTGGAACTGTAATGGTGAAGGTGGTGGAAATTAAAAAAACTTGTGACGCGCTCCCCGCACAATGGGAAGGTACGGATGAAAAAGGCCGGCCCGTTTATGTACGATACAGATGGGGATTTTTGTGGATCGGCGTTGGCAAGAAAGGCGAAGATATAAACAGCGCCGTTGACGGGCAGGAGATTTTCGGGAAAGAGATCGGGAAAAGTTTAGACGGAATTATGTCCTACGATGGACTCAGAGCAGTGACGGCAGGAATAATTGAGTTTCCGCCAGAGGAAGCAAAATAATTTTCATGTAACATTTCGCCTGCATCGTTCCTGTTTTGCGCGCTTCATATCCTTCGTGGTTGGATTTTGGTTCAGCCTTCATCATGTGACATTGCGTGGCATTGGTGTTGGCGTGGGCTGCGGTCTGGTCGAGGTGCGCGTTTGAAAGATTGACGCGACAAAGAGCGCGGCAAGCGTCAGGATGATTGACAAGAGCGCCGTTGCCGTCGCTTGCAGCTTGCGCCGCCGGGCGGTGTGACGATAGACGAAATAGCTGGCGTAAATGACCGCCGCCAGCGGGATGAGTCCCAGCGCCGCGACGAGGAGCGCGCCGGGATCGCGCGTGGTGACAAAGAGCAGATGGGCGAGCGCCACGCTCCCGCCAGCGCCGACGAGCGCGGCCAGCAGCGAGGCGATCACGAGAAGTTTCCAACGCAAACAGTTGTTCCCCGGCGATTGTCGGTCTCGTCCGCTCGGGTGGCGGAGGCCAAAACGGCGGCCAGCATAGCACAGAAAAAAAGGGCGGGTGTTGAGCGGCGAATGACAAGCGCGGAGACTTGTTTTAACTTGTCATCAGACACACGTCACACAACATGGTAACTAGAAGCACACTCATTTATCTATCGCGCCACGAGGGGTTGAAGGATTTCGCGACGCGCTTCAGCCCGTTTAAGAAAATGACGACCCGCTTTGTTGCGGGCGAAGACATCGAGGAGGCCGTCGCCGCCATCCGCGAGATCAATGCGCGCGGCGCTTCAGCCTCTTTCGATCACCTGAACGAGTCGGTCGCAAGCATGGCCGAGACGCTCGAAGAGGTGCGCGAGTACCAGCGCGTGCTGGCACGCATCGACGAGACGGGCATCCGCTCCAACGTCTCGATCAAACTCACGCAGTTCGGCCTCGACATCGATCCCGAATTGGCTTACCAGCAGGCGCGTGCTGTAGTCGAAGACGCGGCGCGGCGCGGCAACTTCGTCCGCGTCGATATGGAAGGATCGAGCGCGACGCAGAAAACGCTCGACATCTTCAAACGCCTGCGCGCCGAGCATGATCTCAACACGGTCGGCATCGTCGTCCAATCATACCTGCGGCGGACTTACGACGACGTGCGGCAACTGCTCAAGATTCCGGCGCGCATCCGCCTCTGCAAGGGCGCGTACAACGAGCCGCCGGAAGTCGCATTCCCCGACAAGAAAGACACAGATGACAACTATGTCCGCATTATGCAGGTGTTGCTGGCGAGCGGCGTCTATCACGGCATCGCGACGCACGACCCACACATGATCGAGCAGACCGTCGAGTTCGTGCAGCGCGAAGGGATCGCCAAAGAGGCTTTCGAGTTTCAGATGCTCTACGGCGTGCGCCGCGACTTGCAGGTGCAACTGGCGCGCGACGGCTACAACATGCGCGTCTATGTGCCCTACGGGAAGCATTGGTATCCCTACTTTATGCGACGGCTGGCCGAGCGTCCGGCGAACGTCTGGTTTGTGATGAAGAATATGTTTAAGGGTTAGGCTTGGGAGACGAGCGATGTTCTGCCCGCACTGCGGTTCGGAGAATCAGCGCGCGAAGGCTTACTGCACACGGTGCGGCGAGTGGCTGCCTGATCTTAAATCGCCGCTTCGGCGAGCGGCCTCGCCGCTGGAGACGGTCTCGATGATGATCGTCTTTAACGGCATGAGCATCTTCCTCGGCCTGCTCGCGGCCGTTGCCCTCTTCATCATGTTCTTCGCGCGCGAAGCGCACTGGGGCTTCCTCGCCATGTCGGCCACGTTCTGCCTCATCACGGCCATTTATCAACTGACCAGCTTTGTCAGCGGGATGAGGCTGCGGCAGCGGCTTGAAGCGAGACGGGTGGACAAAGCGGCGAACGCCCCAGAGCGGTTGAATGGTGTTGCCGGCGGCGTGAAAACTTTGCAGGCCGCCGATACTTCGCCTTTCTTCGGCGCCGGCAGCGTGACCGACCGCACTACTGATTTGCTCGCGCCGCAGCCCCTCACACCGGCGCGCAAGGGTGAGCAGGGATGAGCGAGTATGCTTGGATTCTGTGGACGGTGCTGGGGCTACTGCTGATCGCGGCGGAGATTTTTACGTCGGGATTTGTGCTGCTGTGGTTCGGTATCGGCGCGCTGGCCGCCGCGTTGGCCGGCATGTTGGGCTTAGGGTATCCGTTGCAGTTTCTGATCTTTTTCGCGGTCTCCACCGCGCTGACAGCCGCTTCGCGCACGATCTTCGTCAACTATTTCGGCCGGCGGCAAGGCGAGGCCGCGTTGAAAACCGGCATCGAATCGCTGCCGGGCCAAGTCGGCACGGTCGTCTCTTCGAGTCGCGGCTCGTTGCAGGAAGGCGCTGTCAAAGTTTACGGTTCGACGTGGACGGCTTTTCCGGCCGCAGGCGAAGCGCCGCTCGAAGCAGGCGACCGCGTCGTTGTTGAGCGTGTGCAGGGCGCTTCGATTTACGTCCGCCGCGCGCTCGACGAACCGGGCTGGCGCGCCGCTGCGCTGAACGCGGGCGGTAAGGACGACGAATAACTCAACTGCTTGATGGAGAGAACTCGGTGAGGCAAGGGAGGGCTTGTGCGATGCGACGCTTCTTTTCGTTAATACCGGTAATGTTTTTTTTGCTCGCGGCCATCGGCATAATGAACGTGACGAAAGCGCAGGATGAAATGGCGGCTGTGGAAATTTACAACGCGAAAGGCCAAACGGTCGCGCTTAAAGACGTGATCGAGGCGCTCGACAATTACGATGTCGTCTTCGTCGGCGAGTTGCACAACGACCGGGCGGCGCACGCCGTCGAGTTGGAAGTGTTGCAGGGCGCTTTCGCGCGCTATGGGGTTGAAGGCGTGGTGAAATCTCAGTCGCGTCCGATGGCTCTCTCTTTAGAAATGTTCGAGCGCGACGTGCAGCACCTCTTGGACGAGTATCTCGCGGGCATGATTTTGGAGCGGCAATTTCTCGCGGGGAGCCGCCCGTGGAATAACTACCAGACGGACTACCGGCCGCTCGTCGAATTCGCGCGCGGGCAGAAGTTGCCGGTGCTGGCGGCGAACGCGCCGGATCGCTACGTCAACCGCGTGTCGCGTCTAGGGCGTGAGGCGTTGAAGGAATTACCCACGCCGGCCAAGACGTGGATCGCGCCGCTGCCTTACGGTGAGGCGTCGGCGGCTTACTCGGAAAAATTCCGGGCCGTGATGGGCGGGATGCCGGCGGCAGCGCCCGGCGGCGCAGCAGGCGGCCACAGTTCGCCGCACGGCGCTTTGCATTTGCTTGACGCGCAGGCGTTGCGCGACGCGACGATGGCCTACTCGATTGCTGAACATTTGAAGCGGCAGCCGCGCGCGCTTGTCATCCACGTCAACGGCAACTTTCACAGCGAAGGCCGCCTCGGCACTCCCGAACAACTGCTCGCCCTCCGCCCCGGCACTCGCCTCTTAGTCGTTAGCGTCGTCGGCGGTGAAGCCCCAACTAAGATCGACGCCGAGACATTGCGCCAACTCGGCGACTTCGTCGTCTATAAAAAGCGGAACGTCAATCGTTCTTTCTGAAGCGGGCAAGTAGCTCTAAATATTTAAAAAAGAAACGCCGCACACTCTCGCGAGAGTGTGCGGCGTTTTTTACTGCGTGTTGTCAAAGCTCCGGCGATCTGGTAAGTGCCTCGTCGCCGGAGCCGGACGGTTAAGGTGACTACTGGCCGAACCGCGCGCGATACTCAGTGGAGTAGAGGAATCCAATGACCATCGTGCGGAAATCGTTCGGGTTGTTGTTGAGAAGGTCGAGCCACATTTGGAAGCCCGCCGGTTCGGGATCGCGGCGCAGATAGCCGAAGTACTCGGTTAGCACGAAGGTGCGATTGAATGCCGCGCTCGTAAACTGCGAGCTATCCACGATGTCGTTGAAGACTTGCGCTCTCGTGCGGGCGCTCGTGTTCAGATCGGCGACGAGTTGGTCGCGATTCGGCAGCGTGACGCCCGTGTTGACGATCAAGGCGTTCACATAGGCCGCGTTCGAGAGCGACTCGTAGATCGCGCGGAACTCGGGCCGCTGGACGAAGTCGTCCGGGTAGCGGGCGCGGTTGGCTAACGCTTCCTCTTCTGTCGCGCCGCCCACGGCCGCGAGATCGCGGATGAACTCGCGGAAGGTCGGATCCCGATTGAAGGCGGCGCGGTAAGAGCGGATCACGGACGCCCCCCGAATCTGGAACTCCCCCGAGCGGAAGAACGAGGAACTGACGTGAACCCGGTCACACAAGGCCGACGGACTATTCGGGTCTCGGTTGAACTGATCGGGACAGTTCGTCAGTACGTTGACCCAAGCGGTAAAGCCCGCCGGGTCAGGTTCCCTTGAGAGGAAGTCAAGATACTGCTGGCGGACAAAGAACCCCGTATCGTCAATCGGGTTGTTTGCCGGAAAAGCTGGATTGGTGATCTGGACGACGCGGCCCGTGAAAATCTCCGTCACGAACAAGGAGCCGGTCCGCTCATCGCGCGCCAGACTGGTGGGTGTCATGAGGTTATCAACAGTCACGACCGGAGCCCCGCTGGGTGAATTGAACAGCCGCAAGCGTCCGGGCGCGCCTTGTAGCATGTTGGCGCTGAATTCAAGCACAAAGAACCGATCCGCGCCCCCCGTTCTCACGGGCAGCACGTCAATCGCTGACGTCAGGCCAGTGATAAACGGCGCATTGTTGCCTGTGGCGATGTCCACTGTGCGGACTTGGGCCAGCCCCGGCTGGAATGGGAAGCCCGTCAGGAAAGGAACGAGGAGTTGGTCGCCAAAGAGGCGGATGCTGTCGGGCACGGCCTCGACCACGGGGCCGCCCGGAGGTGTCACCGGACTCGGTCGTGGGATCGGCGCGAAGGTGGCGAGCGTCGCGTCGGTTCCGGCATTGATGTCCACTCTACTCACCGAGTTCAGTCCCGCATTCACGACATAGAGGAAGTTTGCCGCCGCCACTAATCCGAACGAATTTGTGGGGCGCACGTTGCCGGCGAAATTGGGTCTCGGCTCAGCTACAAAATCAGGAAAATCAGTGACCAGCCTGATCGTTAGCGTCTGCCCGCTTCCGTCATTCAATGTCACTTGAGACCCGCTCTTGAGCGTCGTCTGGTTGGCCGCAGTGAGTGTGAAACCGGCGGTCGTCGCTTCATTAACCGCGCTGAGATCAATCGCCAGCACGGAATTGAAGATCGGCGACGACGGGTTAGGATTCGGCATTTCGGTGCCGGGCGCGGGGCCGTTTAGCGTGGCATCGCCTTGCCCGATGGTGATAAACAACATGCGACCACGCAGTTCTAGACCCGAAGGCCCTGACGGGTCGTTGTTGGGAGGAGCAAGTCCTGCTGGCAGGTTGTCCAGCAGCGTGCGGCGAGCGCCGCTACTGCGGTCAAGAATGGACAGCCGCCCCGTATTCGGGCCGTTGCCCGCTTCAGCCACCAGCAGATGGCCGGAATTGATAAAGATAATTTTGGTCGGCGCTCTCAGGCCGGTGGCGAACTCGGAAGTGAGCGCCCCATCGTTGTCAGTGATGGTCACAATCGCCGAGGACGGAGTGCCGAGGGTGGTGTTGACCACGCCGCTGAGCGTCACGGTTAGCGTCTCGTCGCCTTCGACGCGGAGATCGTCAAGGACGGAGAACGTCACCGTCTTGCTCGTCTCGTTGGCGGCGAAGCGGACGGTGCGCTCGATGGCCGCGTAGTCGCTACGATCCGAGGCGGAGCCGGGAACGGTCGCGATCTCGACGGAAGCCGCGCCGGTGCCACCCGTCCGCGTCACGGTAATGACGAGCGTGCGCTGGCCCTCGTTGACGGTGTAAGTGGCCGCGCTGAGCGCGACGGAGCCGAGGGCCGCAGCTCCTTGCAGCGGCTGAATGGCCGGGTCGATGTCGCTTGCCGGATCGTTGGTCAATCGCCGGACGCCACTGCCGTCGGAGTTGGCGGCGTAGATTTCGAGGTTGTCGCCGGCATCGCGGGAACTGACAAAGACGAGGCGCGCGCCATCGGACGAGCGCGCCGGATCAATGTCGAAAGACCGGGCGGGATCGGGCGCCGGCGTGGGCGTGGGCACTGGTGGGTTGAAAGTGATCCGCACCTGATTCGCGCCGTTCGCGTTCATCGTGTAAATCTCGTCGTTGCCGTCGCGGTCCGACTGGAAGGTGATCTGGCCCGGCGGCCACGACGGGGCCACGTCGTCGAAAGAGTTGTTGGTCAGGCGGAGCTGAAGAGTGCCGTTCGTGGCGAGCCGGTAAATCTCAAACCTGTTGCCGTCGCGGTTCGAGGCAAAAGCGAGAATCGTGCCCGACGGCGCCCACGCCGGGTCGATGTCGTCAGCTCCGTTGTCGTCGGCGATCCCGTCGCCGCTCCTGTCCTGACTCGTGAAGTCGATCGGGTTAGTGCCGTCGGCGTTCATCACGTAAACATCATCGTCGCCGCCACGGTTGCTGACGAAGGCGATCTGCTGGTCGGTGAGCAACGGCGACCAAGTCGGCGAGATGTCCTCGGCCGGGTTGTTGGTCAGGCGCGTCGCCCCGCCGCCGGTGGCGCTGACGACGTAGATTTCCTTGTTGCCGTCGCGGGTGCTGACGAAGGCG
>JACCRA010000669.1 GCA_013813825.1 Pyrinomonadaceae bacterium
GCGGAGGCTTTGATAGAGGTGAGCGGCGTCCGCAGATCGTGCGTCACGGCGTCGAGCAGAGCCGACTTCAATTGCTCGCTCTGCCTGAGCGCCTCGGCATGGCTGGCGCGCGCGAAGGCTTCGCGCAACTCTTCATACAAGCGTTTGATCTCGCGCCGACCGGCTTCGGCCTCTTCCGCCCGCCGGCGGGCACGCGCCGAGAGTTGCCCGGCCGTCACGGCGGTGATCATGAACGCCGCCAGCGCCACCCAATTCTGCGGATCGGCGATGATCAGTGTGCCGGTCGGCGGCAGGAAGAAAAAGTTGAAGCACAACATGCCGAGCACCGCCGCCGACAGCGCCGGGCCGCTGCCCCGCCACGCGGCGACGAAGAGCACGATTAGCAGCAACACGAGCGCCACCGTCGTCGCATTGACATGCTCGCGTAGCGGCAGGAGCACACCCGTCGCGGCAGCCACCCCGGCGACCGCCCACGCATACGAACCGCCTTGATGCTGGAGGCTGTTGCTCAAAGTGTCCGTGACCATACACCGCGCGCGGCCGCGCCGAAAGGGGCTTGGCGAGAAATTCAGGAGACAAACTTGAGAGTGCTGAAGTGAGTCAGACACTAACGGCATCTCAAATTTGAAATCTCAAATCTTTTAACTTCCCGCCATCACTTGAAAAGGCAGCGGGCGCGAGCCGTCACATGACCAACTCCGGCCATTCTTGTCGGCCGCCCTCGTCGTCGTCGTCGTTGTCATCCTCGCCGCCCGCCTCTTCCATCGTCTGGTTGGTAATCTTTAAAATCACTTCGTGCGGGATCAGGTTGATCGTGACGTGGTGGTTGACCCAGCCCTCTTGCCACGGCCGTTCCGCCAGTAGCCGCCGCATCCCCATCTCTTGGGCTTGCTCTTCGGAGCGGGCGATGGCGGCCACGGCCCACAGCGACACGGCCGGGAAAAGGCCGGCCTGCTCGTCAAGCATCTCCTTCAGTTCCCATTTAACCGTCCCGTCCGGCTGCGGCGTGAAGTTGATCCGTTCGGGATCGAGCTTCATGGCATACATCGCCAACACGTATAATTTTAATGTCCCCATCAACCTTGCGCTCTACTTTCAATCGCTGGACGCGGCGTGCCTACCCTCTCGCCCTGCGTCGAGCGCGCAGCCCGCCGGATAATCCAGATCAAGACAGGTGCGCGAGGCGGCGACGCGCTTTCACGATCTGGCGCGCGACGCGCTCGGCTTGCGCGACGAGCGCATCGCGACCTTGCCGCGCTTCTTCGTCGGCCGCGAGCTTGAGGCGATACAATCCGTCCTGCTTGATCCGCTTGATGCCGAACTCGATGGTCCGCAGTTCGTCTTTCAGGCTCGCGAGTCGAGCAGCCGCATCTTCCGCGCCTTCGCCGTGCGTGCCGGCGCAATAAAGCTGCAAGTCTTCGTCGCCGAGCAGCGTGCTCAAGCTCTCGACATCGCCTTCGCGGTAAGCGCGGTTAGCCTCCGCCATAATCGAGTGCCGGCGGCGCGCCTCGTGCTCATCTCCGGCGTGATCCGGGTGAAACAGTCTGGCGACTGACCAGAACAGTTTCCGTAGCGCGGTCGGCCCCGACATTGCCGGCGCGGACGCGGGCGCGGCGATAGCTGCGGACTCATCTTCGTCTTCCGCCGCAGCCAGATTGAGCCGGCAACGCTCCGCTTCCCTGATCGCGCTCTCGACCTCGGCCAGTTCGGCCAGACGGCTGCCGACGATGCATGTGTAACGCGCCTTGAACTCGTGCGACTCTTCGCGTAGCGCGGCCAACTCGGCGCGACGTTCCGCCAGTACGGCCTCCAGATGCGCGGCTTCCCGCGCGATGTCTTCGATAGCGGGCGGATTAAGACTCAGACTTTGCATGGCGTTTGACGTTGGCCCAGTGTAACAGCAACATTGGAACAGAGGGCAAAACATCATCCACGAAATCACACGAAACAGCACGAAACAATCATCACAAATTTCGTGTGTCTTGACTTCGTGTCGTTTCGTGGATGATGTCTTTCTGGTGTTCCGATCTTGAGTGTTCTGATATAAGTTGAACGCGAAGGGAAAAAGTGATGAAAGCGACACGTTCCGGCAAACCGACGCGCGAGGAGTTATTGGCCGCCGCGGGCAAGACGGTGCCCGACGTTATCGCGCACGGGTTGCACATCCTTTTCTGCGGCATCAACCCCGGCCTCTATACGGCAGTGGTCGGATTCCACTTCGCGCGGCCGGGCAATCGCTTCTGGCCGGCGCTCCACGCCGCCGGATTCACCGAAAAGTTATTCATGCCGTCCGCCGAGCGCGACCTGCTGCGGCGCGGCTACGGCATTACAAACGTCGTCAATCGCGCGACCGCGACCGCCGCCGAACTATCGCCGGAAGAGCTTCGCGCCGGCGGAAAGAGTCTGGTGTCGAAAGTCCGGCGCTACCGCCCGCGCTTCCTCGCCGTACTCGGCGTCGGAGCCTACCGCGCCGCCTTCGATTGCCCGCAAGCCCGGCTCGGCCGGCAGGACGAAAAGATCGGCGAGACCGTCGTTTGGGTACTGCCGAATCCGAGCGGCCTTAACGCCCACTACCAACCGCCGCAACTCGCGCGCCTGTTCCGCGAACTGCGCCTCGCGGCCGAAGAAAAAACATGACCCACCGCGCCGCCGCGATTCAACATTTAAGGCGCGCCGGTTTCGCCCCGCCGGACGTTGGCGTTAGAATGTCCCTACACAGACAACTGAAATCAAGTTCTCCGCGGCAAGCTGCGGGTGATGAGGCTATCAAGGGAATAAAGGATTACGTCACTCATGAATAACAATCAGAGCACAACAGAGACGGCGACTCTCGCCGGCGGCTGCTTCTGGTGTCTGGAAGCCGTCTTTAACGAACTGCGTGGCGTCGAGCGTGTCGTCTCCGGCTATGCCGGCGGCGAGGTTCCGCGCC
>JACCRA010000676.1 GCA_013813825.1 Pyrinomonadaceae bacterium
GCTGCTGCTGCGGATCGCGGACAACGGAGCCGGCTTCGATGCCGCATCGGAGAGTGAGGGACAGGGCCTCGCGAGTATGCGCCGGCGGGCGCTGGCGCTCGGTGGTGCGCTCGCGGTGGAATCGCGCGCCGGACAGGGAACCAGCATTAGCCTCAAAGTTCCGCGTGCCCGCTTCCGCCGCGCCGCCACGGTCACTTCCGCCTGACGAGACTGGGGCAGTCACCCTCACCACTAAGGTCTATTCATTTGCCGTCCTGAGTTTCCTGCTTATGCTGTCCGATCCGGAAGCGTCTGAAATGTTGAGGCACGAGAGGTCAAGTTGGAGTTGGAACAGTCGGCGGATGCTGTGGCTGTCGGCTCTGCTGCTGGCTCTTTGTCTCACGAACCGGGCCGAACGCTTACCAGTCAAAACTTACACCGTCGCCGACGGTTTGCTGCGGGATGATGTTGCAAAAATCAAACAGGATTCACGCGGTTTTTTGTGGTTCTGCACGGCGGAAGGCATCTCGCGTTTTGACGGCGTGGGAATGACAAATTTCACTGTCAACGACGGTTTGCCGGAACGCCACGTCAATGATTTTCTCGAAACGCGCAGCGGAACAATTTACATTGGCACCGGCAAAGGCTTGGCGCGGCTTAATCCCCATGGGCTTCGCTCTTCAACGGAAAATCCGCTTTTCACCGTCCTTTTGCCGGACAATCCGAAAGCCGAAAACATTCTGACTTTGTTTGAGGACAAAAACAACCAAGTTTGGGTCGGCACGACCGACGGTCTTTATAAATTGATTGAAACGGGCGGACAGGCTGCACTTGAAGCGGTATCGTTGGGCGAGCCTCTGCTAGGGTCGGGCGGAGCCATCGCCGAGCCTAGTCCGAACACAATTTACATCAATACGATTCTCGAAGACCGTCATCGCACGCTTTGGGTTGGCACCTTTGGAAGCGGCTTGTTTCGCCTGTCGCAAGACGGCAGTATCCGGCGTTTCACCGCCGCCGACGGGTTTGGCGACAACAAGATCACTGATTTGCTTGAAGACCGCGACGGTCGGCTTTGGATGAGCATGCGTAGCGACGAATTGGGCGGTTTGTGCCTGCTCGACGCGGAGGCGAGCGAGCAACCGGTCAGAAAATGCTACACAACGAAAGACGGCCTTGGTTCAAATTGGATTCGTGACATGCTCGAAACGAGCGATGGTCAATTGTGGCTGGCAACCGTTCCCGGTCTGTGCCGGTGGCAGGGCGAAGGCGGCGCACCCGTTTGTAAAACCTACTCGACGAAAAACGATTTGTGCGACGACATCTTTGCCCTCGCCGAAGACAAGGACGGAAATCTGTGGACTGGTTCGCCTTGCGGCGCGAAGAAAATCGCCCGCTACGGCTTTACGACCTACAACGGGGCAGACGGGTTGGATGATAACGAAGTCAATTCGATTTTTGAAAATTCAACGGGCGAATTGTTTGCTACCACCTTTCCAAAAAGCGAGCGCGTCATCAGCCGTTTCGATGGCGACAAATTCTCTCTCGTCAAACTGCGTTTGCCGGATTATGTTGACTATCACGGTTGGGGCTGGCAGCAAACCGTCTGGCGGGACAGCGTGGGCGCGTGGTGGATTCCGACTGGGTATGGACTTTTTCGTTCGCCGGACAACACGAGTTTTGAAAATCTCACTAGCGCCACACTTGAGAAAGTCGAAACGGGCGCGAAGGGAAATGAAGTTTTTCGTGTCTTTGAAGACTTGCGCGGCGACATTTGGATTGCGACGACCAACAAAGCCAACGAGCTTTTGCGTTGGGAACGCGCCGCAAATATTTGGCACGATTACACCTCGCAAGTCGGTTTTTCGGCGTATCGCGTTGGCTCGGCTTTAGTCGAAGACGACCACGGCAACGTCTGGATCGGCGCGTCCAGCGACCACAACGAGAGCGCGTTGATTCGCTATCGCAACGGCGAGTTTCGCGTTTTCACCGAAGCGGAAGGCGCGCCTTCAGGCTGGATTCGGGATTTGTTTCTCGACAGTCGCGGGCGGCTTTGGATTGCCTCGACCAACAACGGCGTTTGGCGGCTTGACGAGCCAAACAGCGACAACTTTGAATTTATCAAATATACGCCCGCCAACGGCTTGACGAGCATTGCCACCGCTTCCATTACCGAAGACGCATTCGGACGGATTTACGTTGGGACGTGGCGCGGCGTTGACCGCCTTAATCCCGACACCGGACAAATCGAAAATTTCACTACCGCCGACGGTTTGCCCGCGAGTTTTGTCGAGGTTTCCTACCGTGACCGCCAAAATAATCTCTGGTTTGGAACACACGAAGGCGTAGCGCGTTTTGTTCCCGAACCGCCGCGCACACGAGAGCCGCCGACAATTTTAATCACCGGCTTGCGCGTCGAAGGAGAAGCGCGGAGCGTCTCGATGTTGGGCGAGACGGAAATCTCAAACCTCGAACTCAATGCGGAACAACGGCAAATCAGCGTTGACTTTCTGGGTTTGGGCGCAACGCTCGGCGAAAAATTAAAATACGAATATCGTTTCGGAAATTCAGAATGGACGCCGACGACGGAGCGCACCGTGAATTTTGCCAACCTCGCGCCGGGCGCATATCAATTTCAAGTCCGCGCCGTGACCGCCGACCGCCTGCCGAGTCCCGCGCCCGCCGCGCTCGCGTTTCGCATCGCCGCTCCCCTCTGGCAACGCCCATGGTTCATCATCGGGCTAACGGCGGCGGCGCTTTCTCTGATTTACATTTTTTATCGCTATCGCCTTGCCCAGCTTTTGGAAGTGGCGAACATGCGGACGCGCATCGCCACCGACTTGCACGACGACATCGGCGCGAACCTCACGAAAATCTCCATCCTCAGCGAAGTCGCCCGCCGCCAGTTCCCGCACGGCGACGACAATGAGGGCAGCCCGCTCTCGGCCATCGCGCGCATCTCGCGCGAGTCGGTGGCCGCGATGAGCGACATCGTGTGGGCCATCAGCCCGGAGCGCGACCGCCTGCTCGATCTGACGCGCCGGATGCGCCAGCACGCCGAAGAACTGTTCACCGCGCGCGACATCGAACTGCGCTTCGACGCGCCCGAAGCCGCCCGCCATGTGAAACTCGGCGTGGACGTGCGCCGCGAACTCTTCCTCATCTTCAAGGAAGCGACGAACAACGCCGCGCGCCATTCGGATTGCGCCAGAGTGGAGATCGATTTTCGCGCCGCGGGCGCATGGCTCTCTCTGCGGATCGAGGACGACGGGAAAGGTTTCGCGCCGGCCACCGACAGCGACGGGCAAGGCTTAATGAGTATGCGCCGCCGCGCGCAAATTTTAGGCGGCACACTCGAAATAGAATCGCACGCCGATCAGGGGACCAGCGTCAACCTCACCGTCCCACTCACACACTCGCGCCGCGCCCTGTGAGCGACATCCATCCACCCTCCCTACTCACACATCACTTCGCCTTCCGCCTCATCATTTTCTCTCCCACCCTACCTACAAAGGTAGGTGACAGCCGACTCGTTTCCGAGTAATCTCACGCCAAACCTTTTCAAGACTGCCGCGCGGGGCGAGTGAGAGGCGGCCATCCTTGCTGCGAAGTCTTTGCCAACCCGCCCGCGCGTGAGTGGCCGACTCACGGCGCAACTGGCCGAGACCATGACGGCTCTACATCCAATGTCTAAACGGGCCGGCGGCGAATGCGTCCGAGGGCCGCTCTCACGAAGGGAAGATCACAATGAGTAAGAAAATGACGACCGCCTCAAGGCTGTTTCGCGTCTTCGTGGCTACAGGGAAACAACTGGCGCTCACCGCGGTGTGCGGCGCGCTGATGAGCGGCGTGCGGTTGGCTCAGGACTCGCCGGCCATCCAACCGCCGCAGGAACCACAGCCGCAGCAACCCAATCCGCAAGCACACTTGCGGCAAGGCCAACCCGGCGTCTATCAATCCTTCTAGCCTTGCCGGATAGTCGATACCCGCAACTCGTCAGGCCCCTTCGGCGGGCCGAAACTGTCGGCCGGCGCGACCCGCAGTTTCAGTCTCGTCCCTAGTGGCGGCTGCGGCGGCGACACGCTGCCGGCGGGCAGCAAGAACAACTTCAACAACAGCAGAGCCAAATCGAGCGACAGCAAAAACAGCTTGAGCGACAGCAAAGCCAGAACGAGGATTTGAAGAAACTCGTTTGCCTGACGCACCCCAACGCGGAAGTCTGCAAATAATGCGCGTGTCTCCTGCCGTGTCCGTCGCGGTGCGCTCGCGGTGGGGTCGCGCGCCGGGCCGGGGACCAGCATTAACTTCAAAGTTCCGCGCGCCCGCTGCCGCCGCGCCGCCACGGTCGCTTCCGCATAACGAGGAAGGGAGCGTACCCTACCTCAATGAGTAGGTGACAACAGAGCGATTCCGGCATAGTGTGGAGGTGTCCGCTCACCTTGCGAACAGCGCGCG
>JACCRA010000684.1 GCA_013813825.1 Pyrinomonadaceae bacterium
ACTTGTACGACATCATCGAGCCGCCCGGCGGCGTACTGGTCGGCTTCGGCCGCGCCGACTTGCTGGCGAGCTACGCGCTCTTTGACGACGACCCGACGCGCATCAACCGCATTGAGGCCGAGTACCGCAAAGTGACGCCGGAAGTGATCCAGCGCACCGCGCGCGAGTACCTGCGCCCGACGAACCGCACCGTGCTTGTCGTCGAGCCGAAGCCGGCTACTCCCGCCACCACGACGGGACGCTAACCTTCGTTGCGCGCTTCGATTGAGTTATCAGGCTTCGCCTGTATGGAGATTTGGAAATGAACACGAAAAAATACCTCGTTGCGATATGCGCTTTAATCTGCGGGCTGCTCGCGCCGCTGCCAATCGCCGCGCAGACGCCGGCGCCGCAGAAGCAGACGCCGCCCGCCGGCGGTCAGCCGAAACCTTTCAATGTCCCGAAGCGCGAGACGCTCACGTTGCCGAACGGCCTGCGCGTCTCTCTGGTCCCTTACGGCGACGTGCCGAAAGTCTCGATTCAGGCCGTCATCCGCGCCGGTAATGTCAACGAGACGGCCGAACAAATCTGGCTCGCCGACATGACCGCCGAGATGTTGAAAGAGGGCACGACTGAGACTTCCGCCGAGCAGATCGCGCAGCAGGCCGCGCTAATGGGCGGGAGCCTCGGCGTCGCCGTCGCGCCGGATCAAACCAACGTCGGCATCGACGTGCTTTCCGAGCGTGGCCCCGACGCCGTGCTGCTGCTGGCAGGCGTGATTCGCCGGCCGTCGCTGCCCGCGTCAGAAGTGGCGCGCTTTAAGACCAACTACCTGCGCCGCCTGAACGTCGCCCGCGCGCAACCCGGCTCGCTCGCCACCGAGCGCTTTCACAAACTGCTCTACCCGAATCACGCCTACGGCCGGATTTTCCCGACCGAGGCGATGATCAACAATTACACCATCGACGACTTCAAGAAGTTTTACGCCGCCAACTATGGCGCGGCGCGCACGCACATTTACGTCGCCGGCAAGTTCGACGCCGCCGCGATGAAGCGGGCGCTCACGCAAGGCTTCGGCGAGTGGGCAAGCGGCACTCCGCCGTTGATGAACGTCCCGCAGCCCGTCGCGGCGCGCGTGATCCATCTCATCGACCGCCCCGGTGCCCCGCAATCGACGATCAACCTCGGTTTGCCCGTCGTCGCCCCCGGCAATCGTGATTACCTCCCGCTGCTTGTCACCAACTCTCTCTTGGGCGGTTCGTTCGCTTCGCGCATCACCTCGAATATCCGCGAGGCGAAGGGCTACACCTACTCGCCTTTCAGCCAACTCTCGGTGCGTTACCGCGACGCCTACTGGATGCAAGTGGCCGACGTGACCACCGCCGTCACTGGTCCCTCTCTGAAAGAAATCTTCTACGAGATCGACCGCCTCCAAAAAGAACCGCCGTCGGCGGCGGAGCTAGAGGGCATCCAGAATTACATGGCCGGAGTCTTCGTCCTCCGCAACTCGACCCGGCAAGGCTTGATCGGCCAACTGGCGTTCATCGATCTCCACGGGCTAGACGAGAAGTACATCGCCGACTACGTGCGGAATGTTCTCGCCGTCACCCCGCCAGACGTGCAGCGCATCGCGCGCGACTATCTCAAGGCCGACAAAATGACCATCGTCGTCGTCGGCGACAAAGAGAAGATCGCGCAGCAGGTCGGCGAGTTCGGCGAAGTAATGAACTAACACGCGCCGCGCTAAACATTAGACCTCATGCAAAAGTCCCGTAGGGACGATTGACAATAGCCCAGCGATTCATCACTGGGTCCAAAGTGGGGAGCAGAGTTGAGTCCCGTAGGGACGGTTGAACGTACCGTCCAGCCGTCCCTACGGGACTCAATTTACTCATCCGGCTCGTTCCCAGCGATGAATCGCTGGGCTATTGTCAACTGTCCCTACGGGACAAACCAGTGCCAGCGACTTTTGCAAGAGGTCTATTCAACTGACTCTGAGAGGACAGAACCCATGAGATCACATCAACGCTTCTCGAATTCGTTACCTCGTGCATCCCGACCCGGCTTGCTCGCCGCGTCTTTGATAGCCTTCGCTTTTCTCGCTGCGCCCGTTGCGCTTCAAGCACAGCCGCAGGCCAAGCGTGCAAGCCAGCCCATTACGGCGGCGCGGCAGGTCAAGCGGTACACCATCGAGCAGTTCATGGACACGACGCGAGTGTCGGGCAGCGCCTTCTCGCCCGACGACAAGTCGATTCTTTTTTCGAGCAACAAAAGCGGTATCTTCAACGCCTACACCATCCCCGTTGCGGGTGGCGAGCCGCGGCAACTGACGAAGTCCACGAAGGAGAGCACCTTCGCCGTCGCCTACCTGCCCGATGGACGCATCCTCTACACGTATGATCGCGGCGGCAACGAAAACTCGCACCTTTATGTGATGAATGCCGACGGCAGCGGCGAGCAGGATTTGACGCCCGGCGATAAAACGAAAGCGCAGTTCGCCGGCTGGAGCCGTGATCGCAAATCTTTCTTCTTTCTCACCAACGAACGCGACGCCCGCTTCTTCGATCTCTACGAGATGACGCTCGACGGCATGAAGCGCACGCTCGTCTATCAGGACACCGCCGGTTACGACTTCGGCGACATCTCGAACGACAAGAAATACGCCGCCTTCACCAAGACCAATACGACCGTTGACTCGGACATCTACCTCTACAACACGCAGACCAAAGAGTTGAAGCACATCACGCCACACAAAGGCGAGATCAGCTTCAACCCGCAAGCGTTCGATCCCGACTCGCGCCACCTCTACTACCTGACAGACGAGGGCGGCGAGTTCGCCCAAGTCGCCCGCTACGACCTCGCGACCGGCAAAACCGAGGTGATTGAAAAAGCCCCGTGGGACGTTTCCTACACCTACTTTTCGCGCAATGGTAAGTACCGCGTCACCGGCATCAACGAGGACGCGCGCACCGTGATTAAGGTTTACGAGCACGCGACCGGCAAGCAGATCGAACTGCCGCAACTGCCGGCCGGCGACATCACGGCGGTCAACATCTCGCCGAGCGAGAAGCTGATGGCCTTCTACTTCAATGGCGACCGCAGTCCGAGCAATCTGTACGTCTATGATTTCGCGTCGAAGAAAGTGACGAAGCTGACCGACACGCTCAACCCGCAGATCGACGCCGCCGATCTCGTGGACTCGCAGGTGATCCGTTACAAATCTTTCGACGGCATGGAAGTCCCTTCGATCCTCTACAAGCCGCACGGGGCCAGCGCGCAAACTAAAGTGCCGGCGCTGGTCTGGGTTCACGGCGGCCCCGGCGGGCAGACGCGCACCGGCTACAGCGCGTTGATGCAGTACCTCGCCAACCACGGCTACGTCATCCTCGGCGTCAACAATCGAGGCAGCAGCGGCTACGGCAAAACTTTCTTCGCCGCCGACGATGGCAAGCACGGGCGCGAGCCGCTCTGGGATTGCATCGAAGCCAAGAAGTATCTCGCCTCGCTCGGCTACGTGGACGAGAAGAAGATCGGGATCATCGGCGGCAGCTACGGCGGCTACATGGTGCTGGCCGCGCTCGCCTTCAAGCCCGAAGAGTTCGCCGTCGGCGTGGACATCTTCGGCGTCTCCAATTGGGTGCGGACGCTGCAATCCATCCCGCCCTATTGGGAATCGTTCCGCAAGGCGCTCTACAAAGAGGTCGGCGATCCGGCGACCGATTTAGACAACCTGCGCGCCACCTCGCCGCTCTTCCACGCCGACAAAATCCGCAAGCCTCTGATCGTCCTGCAAGGTGCGAACGACCCGCGCGTGATCAAGCCGGAATCGGACGAGATCGTCGCGGCGGTGAAGAAGAATAACGGCGTCGTCGAATACGTCGTCTTCGACGACGAAGGCCACGGCTTCACCAAAAAGGTCAACGAGATTCGCGC
>JACCRA010000723.1 GCA_013813825.1 Pyrinomonadaceae bacterium
AGGATGTCGCGTCCTTCAATCGGCACATCCAAATCCTTCACGATCCGTACTTCGCCTGATGTGCGCGTCGCGGCGCCATAGCTGGAGATCGCGATGAACTCTAGCCCGAGCTGCAAATCAGTAGCCCGCACTAGATCGCTCAGAAACACGCACGCGCCTTTGAGCACGCCGAGCAGCAGCGGGTTGCGCCCCGCGTAGTCGCGCGCTACTTGCGCGCCCAGTTCCGCGACGCGCGCCTGAATCTGCGTGCCGGTAAACAGCGGCTCAAGGTTCGGGTTGCTGAACTCCGAAGAATCGAAGGCGGTTTGTGAAGTGGTCAAGAGAACCTCCCGAAAGATTGCTTGCCTATGTGATTGATGTATTGACTCAATGAGTGTCGGTCTCGTTTGCGCACGCGGCTCAAGGTGCGACATACTAAATTAGCCGTTCGCCAGAGGTCAATTATAAAGCCATCAGCCGTCAGCTTTCAGCAGTCAGCCAGACAGGCGGTAGTGCTGAAAGCTGACGGCTGATGGCTGAAAGCTCTTTATGCCCAACGATCAATTAACAACGCGCGACCGCGTGCGGGCGCTCGTTCGTGAAGTGCTCGACAACGCGCTGCCCGACGCGGAGGAAGAGCCGCTGCCGGGCAGCGCCGCTTCGCCAGCGCCGATCTCATCAAGCAATGCGCCACCACCGCTGGCCTCTCCGCGTAGTGCGTCACCAGAATTGGTCGAGTTGCCTGTGGCGCGCGACGAATCGTCGAAGTCCGTCATCACCGAGGACGATGTGCGCGGGCTGGCGGAGGGCGCGCGCTTGCGGATTGCGGAGGGCGCACGCCTGACGCCGCTCGCCGCCGACGTCGTGCGCGAGCGCCGCATCGAGTTGGTGCGCCGCGCGGCCCGGCGCGGCTCAGGCCAAGCAAAGACGCTTGCCGTCGGCGCGGATCACGGCGGCTACCCGATGAAAGAGGAGCTTAAAAAATTTCTCGCCGAACTCGGCCACCGCGTCCGCGATTTCGGCACGCATTCGATTGACGCCGTTGACTACCCGGACTTCGCCCACGCCGTCGCGCGCGCCGTGGCGGACGGCGAAGCTGATCTCGGCATCGTCATCGACGGCGCGGGTGTCGGCTCCGCGATGACGGCCAATAAAGTGCCGGGCGTGCGCGCCGCCGCCTGTTATTCCGTCAAAGTCGCGCGCAACTCCCGCGAGCACAACGATGCCAACGTCCTCACGCTCGGCAGCCAGACAATCACGCCCGCCGAAATGCGCGAGATCGTTCAAGTCTGGCTCGCGACCGACATCACCGAAGAGCGCCACCGCAAACGAGTCGCGAAAATCGAAGCGGTCGAGCGTCAGTACCGGAGTTAGCTTTTACTTCGGCAATTCTCAGAGCCTGATGGCCGATATACCTCCACAAGTGATCCTGATTGCCGGACCGAACGGAGCCGGGAAATCGACGCTCGCGCCGCATTTGTTACGAGACACACTCGGCCTCACAGAATTCGTCAATGCCGACACTATCGCGCTCGGCTTATCGGCTTACAATCCAGACGCCGTCGCGCTAGAGGCAGGGCGCGTGATGTTGAAGCGATTGCGCGCCCTCGCCGGGCAACGTGCGAGCTTTGCTTTTGAGAGTACGTTAGCCAGCCGCTCTTATGCCCCGTGGCTCAATGGCTTAAAGCTGACCGGGTATAAGTTTCAGTTGTTGTACTTGTGGCTGCGAAGCCCTGAACTAGCGGAGCAGCGAGTCAACGAGCGCGTACAGGCCGGCGGCCATAACGTGCCACCTGAAGTGATCCGCCGGCGATATTACAAAGGCCTGTGGAATTTCTTTCACCTCTACCAGCCTCTGGCTGATAGCTGGGGAATATATGATAATTCGATCTCAGGTGAGCCGGTGATGGTCGCGAAAGGGAGGGGGCCAAACATCAACAAAATTCTTCAAGCGGCAACGTGGCAGGAGTTCGTAAAGCAAGCAGATGAAACCAGAAGTTGAAATTCCGAATGAGTTGTTTATCGTTAGCGGCGAAGAGATCGAGCGCGTGTTACGGCGCGCCGTGCGCCACGCACTGCTTCAGCACAAGCGCGCCGGTAATCCCATCGCGACATGGCGCGATGGCCGGGTAGTGTGGATTCCGGCGGAAGAGATTCAAGTTGAAGATGACGCGGATTCTAATTCGCGGTAAGACAATACATGGCAAATCTATTTTGGAAATCGAAGACAGAATCTAAGCGGCGACCAAGATTAAGATACCACCCAGCCGTCAGGAGTATTTAAGCAATGCTACATTCACACAACGGCGATCTCGAACGCCTCGTTGAGCAGATTACTGATGTGGTCGTCGCGCGTCTGAACGGCGGCGAGGTGGACGCGCAAGCGCATCTATGTGGATGCTCGTCCGTCTGCTTCAATCGCTGTCCCGAACGGATGCAGCGCGTGGTGGACGCGGGCGCGGCGCGGATCGGCGTGGTGCTCGGCGAGGCGGCCTCGGCGCGTGATTGGGCGAGCCTCGTCGATCACACCTTGCTCAAGCCCGACGCCTCCGAGAGTGACATCCGGCGTTTGTGCGAAGAGGCGGCGCGATTCCGCTTCGCTTCGGTGTGCGTCAACCCGACGTGGGTGCGGGCGGCGGCGTGTCACCTCAAGGGGACCAACGTGCCGGTCTGCACCGTGATCGGCTTTCCGCTCGGCGCGACGCTGCCCGATGTCAAAGCCTACGAAGCGCGGCGTGCGATTTACGACGGCGCGCGCGAAGTCGATATGGTCTTAAACGTCGGGGCGCTCAAGAGCGACGATGATTGCGCCGTCGAGCACGATGTCCGCGCGGTCGTCGAGGCCGCGCACGAATACGGCGTGCTGACTAAAGTGAT
>JACCRA010000766.1 GCA_013813825.1 Pyrinomonadaceae bacterium
ACAATCGTCCGAGCCAGACGGCCCTTTCAGTTGGAAACAGATTGCAGAGGCACGAGCGCGCCAGTGGATTAGCCACCGACGCTTTGATTATTTTGAAGGCGAGCACAACGGTTACGCTCGACTCGACTCACCGGTGACGCACGTGCGTAGCGTGCTGTTTCTCAAAGAGAATTACTGGATCATACGTGATCGGGTGGTGACTGTGGGCGCACATCGCTACGATCTTCACTTTCATTTTACCCCCGACGCCGCGCCCATGATTGATGGGCGCAGTGCGGTCGCAGCGGCGCGGGAGCGTCAGATCGAGACTCCCGGGTTGGAGATGTTCGCTTTTGGAAGCGGAGGCCGAGGCGAATGGCACAAAGAGAACGGTTATATCTCACCCCGATATGGAGAGCGTTTTGACGCGCCGACGCTCGTCTTCTCTGCGGAAGGAGCGGGAGCGCAAGATTTCTTTACCTTTCTCATTCCGCGCGATTCGCAATCGCCTGATTCGCCGGTGTCACAGGCGCGCGAGATTAAATCAACCGGCGGGCGCTCTTTTGAAATCTCTTGCGGCGCGTCACGCGATGTCCTGCATGTCGGCGAAGGGCGCGTGACAAATACTACAGGCGCTACAGACGCTAAGTTGCGACTCGCTTCCGATTTCGACTGGGCTTGGGCGCGATTCTCTTCTGACACGGGAACGTTAGAGCAATTGGTGTTGCTCGGTGGCAGTCAATTTTCGATTAACGGTTGCGAAATAATGAACGCCAAAGATCGAATCGAATACGCAGTTGCGCGTCGCGTTGGTCAAGAGTTAATGGTTGAAACACCAGCATCCGAGGAACGGCGAGTAATCTTCCAAATGGATGTTAGCGGCGTTTTGACGGAAGAAATGGAAGCGGTTAAGTGAGCATAAATTGTGTGCGGAATTAACGGAATAGCATTATCTAGTAAATCAAGTCGCCACGTTGATGCAGACTTGCTTGAGCGGATGCGTGATGTGATAACGCATCGCGGGCCGGACGATTATGGTCTGTTCATTGATCAACGGGTAGGTCTCGGTCACAGGCGATTGAGCATCATTGATGTTGCCGCCGGCCACCAGCCGATGACCAACGAAGACGGCTCGCTCTACATCGTTTTTAACGGCGAAGTTTATAACCATGCCGATTTTCGTCGGTCGCTCGAAGAGCGTGGTCATCGGTATCACACGCACTGCGATACAGAAACTATCCTTCACCTTTACGAAGAGGAGGGTTCGCGCGTAGTTGAAAGTCTGCGCGGAATGTTCGCTTTTGCAATCTGGGATAAGAGAAAAAAAGAACTGTTCATTGCGCGTGATCGCCTCGGAGTCAAACCGCTCTACTACGTCCATACGGATGACGGTTCACTTTATTTCGCTTCCGAGATCAAGTCTTTACTTGCCGCTCGCGCCGTCCAGCCGGAGATCAACTATCAAGCTTTGCCGGATCATCTAGCAAACCATGCGACATCGGGCGAGGAGACGCTGTTTCGCGGCGTGAAGCGGTTGCTGCCGGGTCACACCCTTTTGTGGCGCGACGGTCAAGTTCGGATAGAAAAATACTGGGACATTCAGTTCAAACACGAAGAAGATAACGGGGGGCGGCGTAGCGACAACGATTACATCGAAGAATGGACGGAGCTTTTTCGCACCTCTGTGCGCCTGCGCCTGATGGCGGACGTGCCGCTTGGAATGTTTCTTTCCGGGGGAATTGATTCATCAGCCATTGCAGCGGTGATGAGCGAGATGGTGAGCGAACCCATCAAGACTTTCTCCGTCGCCTTTAACGAGCGCGAGGCAAACGAGCTGAGCTACGCTCGGCTTGTGGCACAGCAATTCAAAACAGATCACCATGAGGTCGTTGTCAGTCCCGAGGAGTTTTTCGCTGCGCTGCCAAAGCTCATCTGGCACGAGGACGAACCGCTGGCGCATCCGGCAAGCGTTCCTCTGTATTTCGTTTCCCGCCTCGCTGCGCAACACGTTAAGGTCGTGCTAACGGGCGAAGGTAGCGACGAAATGCTCGCCGGTTACTATCGCTATCGTAAGACGATCTACAATTTGGCGCTCGGCGCGCGTTACGAGGGACTGACAAACAGTGCGGTGCGCGGCATGATTCGCCGCCGCGTTGAAAACCTGCGCGCTGGGTCGCAACTCAAGCGAAAGCTGTCGCGCACTTTTCTCACGTTGCCCGCCGATATCGAGACGCTCTACTTCGATAACTTCGGTGTTTTTCGCCGGGCGATGCAAAACCATCTTTTGACGGGTGAGACGCGCGAGCGGATCGGCACGCTCGATCCGTACTCAGAGGTGAGAAAGTATTTAGAACAGACGGATGCCGATACGCTGCTCAACAAATTGCTTTACGCTGACACAAAGACTTACTTGCACGAGCTTCTGATGAAACAGGATCAGATGAGCATGGCGGCATCTATTGAAAGTCGCGTGCCATTTCTCGACCACAAGCTCGTTGAGTTTACCGCACGTCTGCCGGAGCGCATGAAGCTGCGCGGCTGGACGACGAAATATATCTTGCGTAAAAGCATGAAGGGTCTGCTCCCCGATCAGATTTTGACGCGAAGTAAAATGGGTTTTCCCGTGCCTCTCGGCGCGTGGTTCCGAGGCCAGTTCAGACCTTTAGTTGATGAATACGTTTTAGGCGAGCGGTCATTGGGACGCGGCATTTTTGAACGAAAATATTTGCGCAATCTTGTTGAAGAGCATCAGTCAGGCGGGGAGAATCACGCGGAGCGTTTATGGATGCTCGTTAACTTTGAGATGTGGCAGCGGCAGTTCATTGATGGAGAAGACGTTGCAGGGACGCAACCGGCGATGGCTGAAGCGGTCGGATGACGCCGAGAGAATCAGTTGACCTGCAAGTGAAAAAGAGTGCTTTGACCAAGCGAATCCGAACGCTATAAAAATTTTAGTAAATATACGGACAAACTTCAGTTCACATGACATCTGCAACGGAAATCGTTAATAGCCGCCCGACAAGCAAGGCATCTGAAATGCTTCGCGGCAGAGACATGCTGTGTTTCAGTCACGACTGGAGCGGCGATCCTTTATCAAAAACTCACCTGATGCGTGTGTTGTCCCGCGACAACCGAATTCTCTGGGTCAACTCAATCGGATACCGGACGCCGACGGCTTCCAAAGCAGACGTCACCCGTGCTTTCAAAAAACTAATTGCGGCAGCAAGCCCGATCCGCGAGCCGGAACCGAATATATTCATCCTCAACCCGCTGGCGATTCCGGCTTACGGTCAACCACGCATACGCGATCTCAATCGGCGATTGCTCAGATTTCAAGTTAAACGGGCGATGCGTCAACTCGGTTTCGAGCGACCAATTAACTGGGTATTTAACCCGGCGGCGGCGGTCATTGCCGGCGCGCTCGGCGAAGAGATGGTGATTTATTACTGCGTTGACGAATACACAGCCTTCTCCGGTGTGTCTTCGCGTTCGCTGGCTGAGTTGGAAGAACAGCTACTTCGTCGTGCTGATTTGGTAATCGTATCGGCAGATTTGCTTTATCAATCAAAAGTGCGATTCAATCCGCGCACCATCTTGGTGCGGCACGGTGTTGACTACACTCACTTTCGCCGCGCGCT
>JACCRA010000767.1 GCA_013813825.1 Pyrinomonadaceae bacterium
GGTGGCAACAACAGTCCCTTACACGCGGTGGCAGGCGGACACAATGGCACCAGCGTGAATAGCGTCGGCGTGTATGGCAGCAGCAACAGCGGCACCGGCGTGGAGGGCAATAGTTTCAACCGCTTCGGCGTGGCCGGATTTACCACTAACGGAACGGGTGTCTATGGGGACAACAACAACAGCAACACGACTGGTCACGCCGGTTTCTTTAACGGCAGAGTGACCATCACCGGCAACCTCAGCAAAGGCGGCGGCTCGTTCAAAATCGACCACCCGCTCGACCCCGCCAACCGTTACCTCTCGCACTCGTTCGTCGAATCGCCCGACATGATGAACATCTACAACGGCAACGTCACCACGGACGCGAAAGGCCGGGCGGTGGTCACGCTGCCCGCCTACTTCACCGCGCTGAACAGTGACTATCGCTATCAACTAACAGTGATCGGAAAGTTTGCCCAAGCGATTGTGGCGAGCGAGATCAAAGACAATCGCTTCATCATCAAGAGCAACAAACCGCGGGTCAAAGTCTCGTGGCAAGTGACCGGCGTTCGTCAAGATGCGTATGCCAACGCGCACCGGATCAAGATCGAAGAAGAGAAGACGGGAGACGAGCGCGGCACGTACCTCCATCCGGAGGCGTTCGGCCAGCCCGCCACGAAGGGCGTCAAACACGTACGCCACCCCGAACCGCGTCAAGAAACAAGAGCGCCGACCAAACAGATGGTGGTCGCCACCAAGCAGTAAATCGAGGGGTGACACTTGAGAGCAAGGCGGAAAACTTTGGCGGCCGCTCGCTCAATCGAGAAAGGATGAATTATGAACACTCAAGGCCATTCACCGGAAGCCTCGCCTTCTCTGAGACGCATTCTCGCCGTCGCATTGTTGATGGCGCTGGCGTCGTCGCTCGCTCTTGCCCAGAGTAAGGCTGATGAGCAGGAGTTGATCAAGCTTCAGCAGGAATGGAGAGCGGCCATCGAACGCGGCGACCGCGACGCGCTCAATCGTTTTATCGCCGACGACTTTTCTAATCGCGGCAAATTGAAAAGTAAACGCGCAAAACAAATGGTGTTCTTTGGGGAAGTTGATGGCTAACCCACATCACCGTTGAGGTAGAATTGAAACGGGGGATTGTCTGTTTCAGCGCGCACCACCGGCGGCGTGCGGCGGGACTATTAGCTGATGGCTTCGGATAGCGAGGATGAAGAAATGAGTAACCATATACCCTGCCCGGCTTGCAGCAGTCCCAACGTCAAGAAGCTGATGTACACGGCGCGGGGCGGCATCCTGTGGACGCCGTTTCTGAACTTCGCCAAGTGCCGCGCGTGCGGCGCGCGGTTCCACGGACAGACCGGCCAGCTCGATCCGCCAGTGCCGAAAGCGATGCGCGTCGTCTCGGTGCTGATCATCATGGGCTTCGTCGGCCTCATTATCGGTTTTGCGCTGGCTCTCTCGGCGCGAGGACAGGCGACACAACTTCGACTCGTGACGCGCGAGGTTTCGTTGGGACAGCCGCACGCGGGCGAGATTAAGTATAGCCGCGAGTTTAGCCCTGACGGCCTGCACGTCGCTTACTCGGTGAAGACCGCCGAAGGCGAGTTCGTCGTAGTGGACGGCGTCGCCGGCAAGACTTACACGGGGATTCCGCGCTACCCGCTGACTGAAGCGGGCATTAAGTCGCAGATCGTCTTTAGCCTCGACGGTCGCCGCATAGCGTATGTGGCACAACGCGGCGCGAAATTCTTGGTCGTCGTGGACGCCAAGGAAGGACCGGAGTTCGACAACATCCGCGTGGGCGCTCCGAGTTTCAGCCCGGATGGTCGCCGCGTGGCCTACACGGCGGAGCGCGGAGACAGTGAGTTTGCAATCGTGGACGGCGTGGAAAGTAAGTTGTTCGACAGCATCTATGCCCCACCGCAGTTTAGCCCGGACAGCAAGCGCGTGGCCTACGTCGGCGAGCGCGCCCGCAAAATGTTCATGGTGATCGACGGCGTCGAGTCGCCGGGCAAAGAGTACGTGAGCGGCCCCGACTTCAGCCCCGATGGCGGCCGCGTGGCTTACAAGGTCAGCCAGAACGATAAGTGGCAGGTGATTACCGACGGCAAGGAAAGCAGAGCGTATGACGGCCTTGGCAATAACCTCGTCTTCAGCGCCGACGGGCGCAGCCTGCTCTACCGGGCCAGTCTCGGCGGGGACCAATTCGTCGTCGTCAACAATGTGGAAGGCCATAAACACCCGACCATCGAGGAGAACTCTTACACCCTCAGCCCTGACGGCAAGCGTGCGGCTTACAAAGTTTGGCGCAACCGGCGGCAACTCGTCGTCTGTGACGGGAAAGCGGGCCCGGCTTATCAATTCGTCAGCGAACCCGTGTTCAGTCCCGACAGCCAGCACGTGATGTACACGGCGACGCTGGGAGAAATGAAAGAAGTGGCCGTCGTGGACGGCGTCGCGGGCGCGGTGTTCGACTCGGTCGGGGCTTACTTTCGGTTCAGCCCTGACGGCCGGCGCATCGTTTATTATGCCAAGCGCGGCGACAAGGATTTTCTCTTGGTGGACGGCGCGCTCGTCAGTTACGACAAGATTCTCGGCTTCAAGTTCAGCCCCGACAGCAAACGTCTCATCGTCGAGGCGCGGCGCGGCCATCGCCGGTTGTTAATCGTGGACGGCGCGGAGTCGAAGGAGTACGAGATGAACACTCCCGAACGCGGCCAAGCCTACGAGACCTATCGTGATGAGATCGTCTTCAGCCCGGACAGCCGACGCTTAGCTTACGTCGGGCAACGCGACGGCAAGGATTTTGTCGTCGTCGATGGCGCGGAGGACCGATCTTACGACGACGTTGACGATTTGTTGTTCACGCGCGACGGAAAGCATCTCGCTTACACGGCACGGCGCGGCGGCAAACACGTCGTCGTCGTGGATGGTGTCGAGAGTCAGGAGTACGACGGATTCGTGGGAGCCGCGCGACGGGTGGAGGACGATTCCCCGTTTTACGTTTCGTTGCTGCTCGACGCTCCGCACGGTCTCTCCGTTCTGGCAACACGGGGGCAGGAGCTTTTCCGCGTCAAATTGGAGATCGTCGAGGAGTCAGATTGAGAAATTAGGAATTACTTCCATACGCGACCTCGCAGAGGAAGGTAAAACTTTTCCCCGTCGCAACACACGCATTAAAACTTCACGGAGCGCGTCACTGCGCCGAATCATTCTTGGGCTTCAGCGCGAAGTTAAAATCTCTCACCAGAGAAACTCAACAGGAGACACAACACGGACTTGGCTGCGGAAAGAACCCGGCTGCTCCAGCGCGACGCCGAATGGGCGGTCGCGGCTTCCGATGGACATGACATTGAACGCACTCTCTCGTACTGGACTGATGATGCGCTCGTCCTGCCGCCCGATCTCCCGGCGGTTGTCGGCAAAGCTGCATTGCGCCAGTACGTAGAGGGCAGTATGCAAATTCCCGGGTTCAACATTACTTGGACAGCGACGGATGTTAATTTCTCACCAGATGGAAATCTCGCGTACATGTTCAGCCGGAATGTTGTCCCGATGGACGCCCCGGATGGCACGCCTATCTCGACCAAAGGCCGTGCGGTCACGATCTGGCGACGAGAACTTGATGGCGAGTGACACTGTGCCGTGGATTTATGAAATGCGTAGCCTGCGCCTAATCAAACCAAGAAAAATAGAGAGAACGCCTCCGCACTTCTTATTGAAACTCAGGCTTTGCCCGAAAAGTCGGAAACGTGCCTATATGCTGTATAAACGCTAATAACCCTTCGCAGCATGCTGTATGTGGTCAGGACTTTTCGGGCAAAGCCTTAGGTTTGATTGTTTTACCGAGCAATATCGCGTCGTCATTTTTGCCGACGTTGCAATTCTCCCAAGTGGCGTTTTAGTTCGTCGAGTTTCTGACCGGCTTCGCCGAGTTTGCCTTCCGCGGTGAGGCGTTGATAATCGGTGAGGCTTTGCGCCGCTCTGGTAATCAACTCATTTGAGGACTGTGGTGCGGCGGCTTCGCCGTCGTTAGCGGCTGACGCGCTACTGTCGCCCTCGGCTAGCTGTGATGTTTCGCGGGTAGGTTCACCTAACAACTGTGTGAGCGCGGTTTCAAAGTTGGCGGCATAGACGAGACGCTCCTGAGTGGCGAGGACAACAAGGCGCAGTTCCGGCATCGGACTGCGCTCGGCTTGCAAATAGATCGGCTCGACGT
>JACCRA010000768.1 GCA_013813825.1 Pyrinomonadaceae bacterium
AGACTAAAGAGGCGTTCGAGATGTTCCGTCCGTTCATGGTCGAGAACGCTTACATCTTCCGCGCCGACAACGTGCGCTCGCTCTTTTCGCGCATTCGCAAGGACGAGCAGAATTTACTGCCGTGGAACCCGGAGCAGTTCGACTGGTACGACTACTGGATGAACATTCACTTCCCCGGCCTCAAGAAGTGGGTCTTCCCGACGCTCGAAGAGGACATGCGCGCCCAGCCGAAGCGCATCTATACCTATCGCGATCTGCTGGAACTGTTTGAGACTTCGACGAAACGTTTCTCGACCCGCGTCGCGATGAGGATCGAGCGCGACGGACGCAAGGAACAGTACACTTACGCCGATCTGCACGAACTGGCGACGCGCGCCGCCGGCTTCTTCGCCGGCGCGGGCGGCGTCAAACCCGGCGACCGCGTCGTCTTGTTCAGCAACAACGCTCCCGAATGGGGCATGACTTACTTCGGTGTGCTGAAGGCCGGCGCGACGTGTGTACCCGTCGATCCCGAAAGCTCGACGGAAGAAGTGATCAACTTCGTCCGCGCGAGCGAGGCCGGCGGACTCGTTATCAGCGCGGAGTTAAACGAGCAACATTCCGGCTTGCGCGAGCAACTCGCCGGGGCTGGATTGAAGGCGCAAGTCTGGACGTTCGACGAAGTGTTCACGTTGCCGCCGCAGCAAGTCGAGGACGAGCGGATCGCTTTACTGCCCGCGCGCGTGCAGGCGCAGACCGTCGCTTCGCTGATCTTCACCTCCGGCACGACGGGACAGCCGAAAGGCGTGATGCTGACGCACAAGAATTTCGCGAACATGGTGTCGATGCTCGCCTCGGTCTTCGACATGTCCACGCGCGACGGCGTGCTCTCGGTGCTGCCGCTGCACCACACTTTCGAGTTCTCAACTGGCTTTCTTACCCCGCTCAGCCGCGGCGCGCAGATCACTTACCTACCCGAGTTGACCGGCGAGGAACTGGCGCGGGCGATCAAGAACGGCTATGTCACCGGCATGGTTGGCGTCCCGGCCTTGTGGGAGTTGCTGCACCGGCGGATCAAGAACCGACTCAACGAGCGGGCGAAATGGATCGGGCAAACGGCCGACGTGCTGATCGAAGCTAACAGTTGGCTGCGCGATCACACGCCGCTCAACTTCGGGCAAATTCTCTTTCGCCCGATTCATCAGGGCTTGGGCGGGCGCATTCGCTATCTAATTAGTGGCGGCTCCGGCTTGAACGAGCGGGTGAAGAAAGATTTTCACGGTCTCGGCTTCACGATCCTCGAAGGCTACGGCTTGACCGAAGCCTCGCCGGTGCTGACCGTGACGCGTCCACAAAATAAGCTAAACGCCACGAGCGTCGGCCAAGCCGTGCCCGGCGTCGATGTCAGCATTTACGAGCCGAATGAGGGCGGCATCGGCGAGGTCATCGCGCGCGGCAACAACGTCATGCTCGGCTACTTCAACAACGAAGAGGCCACGCGCGCCGTGCTCGTCAATCGCTGGCTCTACACCGGGGATCTCGGCCGGCTCGACGACGAAGGCAATCTATACCTCGTCGGCCGCTCGAAAGAAATCATCGTCGATACGAACGGCAAGAATGTTTACCCTGACGAAATTGAAGAGTTGTATGCCGACTCGCCGTGGATCAAGGAACTGAGCGTCATCGGCTTGCCGGACGGCATCGGCGAAAAAATCGCCTGCCTCGCCGTGCCCGACTACGATCACGACATCGCGCTCACGCGCAATGAAGCGCGGCGCAAAATCGAAGAGCATTTCAAGGACATCGCTTCCACGCTGCCCTTTTTCAAGCGCGTCAAGGTGCTGCACTTCTCCGACGACGAACTGCCACGCACGGCGACGCGCAAAGTGAAGCGGCGCGAAGTTATCAAGCTGATGCAGGCGTTGGAGCAGAGCCAGCGTTCAATTGGGGAAGTTCCCGCCGACGCTCAAGAGAGTAAAGAGCCGGGCGCGCGTTGGCTGATCGAGATCGTCGCCAACGTCGCGAACCGCCCACGCGCTGAAGTGACGCTCGACTCTCGCTTGAGCGATCTCGGCTTCGACAGCCTGATGTTCGTCGAACTGGCGACGGCCATCGAGCAAGCCGGCGGCACGCTCAAATCGCCGGACACGCTGACGGAAGTACGCGACCTGCGAGAACTGGCAAGCGTCGTCAATCGCGAGCCAACGCGAGCCGAAAAGGATGAGGCGCGGCAGCGCAAAATCGAAGCGGAGCGCAAAGAGGACGAGGAGATTTTCATTCCCTCTGTGGTTCGCACCGTCGGCAACAAAGGTTTGGACGTGTTGCAACGCGCGTTCTACGAAAGATTTTTGCACACCAAGCTCGAAGGTCAGACTAACATTCCGGCGCACACGAATTTTCTCGTCGCGGCGAATCACACCTCGCATCTCGATATGGGATTAGTCAAGATGTCGCTCGGCGAGCAGGGCCGAGAGTTGGTCGCTCTGGCGGCGGCCGACTACTTCTTCGACAACAAATTCAAGCGCGCCTACATGGACAACTTTACTAATCTGGTCCCCATGGAGCGCAGCGGCTCGCTTCGCAAATCGCTGCGGCACGCTCTCTCGTTTCTTGAGCGCGGCTACAACGCGCTGATCTTTCCCGAAGGCACGCGCTCGATGACCGGCGAGATAGCCGAGTTTAAGCCGATCATCGGGTTCCTCGCTCTCACCGCGCGCGTCGGCATTTTGCCGGTCTATCTGCGTGGCACTTACGAGGCGCTGCCGAAGGGATCGAACATGCTCAAGAGCCGCGAGATCGGCGCGCGCGTCGGGCGTTTCATCTCCATCGAAGAACTGGACGCGATGACCAAAGGGATGCCGAAGTCCGAATCCTATCATCTGATCGCGGCTTACATCCGGCATCAGGTCGAAAACTTACGCGACGGCACGCGCCACGACTTCGACGCCAAAGCGATGCGCCGCCGCTGGCGCTCCGAACGGCGCGGCGCAACCACCGAGACCGCCGCCACCGAACCACCAACTGAAGACCAACTCATCACGACAGGAGATTGATGCAAGGGATGAGGGATGAGGGATGAGGGATGAATTAAAACGACCGTTTTGATTTCTCTTCATCCCTCATCCCTCATCCCTCATCTCTTAGCAAATGGCGACGACAAAGCAGCGGGCGGAGAAGGCGGTTAAAAGCCCGGCCAAAACTAAAACCAAAGCCGCGGCGAAGAGTGGCGTGAAGGCAACCACGAAGGCGGCGACGAAGAGCGCGGCGCTCGTCAGGCGCGCACATCCCAAGACGCTGGTGACTGGCGGGACGGGCTTTCTCGGCGCTCATCTGGTGCGCCAATTGATCGAGGCCGGTGAAAAGAATTTGCGCGTGCTGGTCTCTTCTTCGACTCCCGCATGGTTGGAAGAGTTGGGAGTTGAGGTCGTCCGCGGCTCGGTGATGAATGCGGAGGACGTGCGGCGGGCTTGCGAGAGCGTCGTCGCCATTTACCATTTGGCCGGCCGTGTTTCGCGCGAGCGCGACGACGCGCATTCGATGTACGCGCTGCACGTGGATGGCACACGGTTGCTGTGCCAAGCGGCGCGCGCAACTGGCGTCAAGTCGATGGTACTGGCTTCGACCAGCGGAACCATCGCGGTGACTGAGCAAGGCGACGTGCTGCCGGATGAAAGTTGGCCGCCGCCGCTCGACATCATTTCGCGCTGGCCTTACTACGCGAGCAAACTTTATCAAGAGCGGGTTGCGCTCGAACACTTCGACGGGGACCATCGGCGTCTCGTCATCGTCAATCCGAGCCTTTTGCTCGGCCCCGGCGACGAGCGTTTGAGCGCCACTAAAGTGATTCTTGATTTTCTCGCGCGGAAGATCGCGGCCGTGCCCAAAGGCGGGCTGAGTTTTGTGGATGCGCGCGACGCCGCCGCCATGCTGCGCTCCGCGATGCACAGCGGGCGACACGGCGAGCGGTATCTCGTCGGCGGCGTCAATTGGACCTTCGCGCAATTCTTCGCCCGCCTCGAACGGCTTACCAAAGTCAGCGCGCCGCGTCTCTCGTTGCCTTCTCGGCTGGCCGTCAACGGCGCGCAGGCCGTTCATGCGCTCTACCGCCACTGGAAACTAGCGCCGCCCGTGCAGCCTGTGGAGATCGAGATGGCCGATTATTTTTGGTATCTGGATGCCTCAAAGGCCGAGCGCGAATTGGGCTTTGAGCCGCGCGATCCGCAGGAGACGCTCCACGACACAGTGCAGTACGTGCGCGAGAATTTTCTAGGCCGGAGCGCGTTTGTGTCGTGATTCCTCACGTCAGGACGCATTTCGTCGTCCCACTAGGGACGCTTGGAAACAGCCCAGCGATTTATCGCTGGGACAATGCCCGCAGTGAAGTGGAGTCCCGTAGGGACGATTGGACTAGCTGGCAACTCGCATCTTTCAATCGTCCCTACGGGACTGCAAAATAATTTCCGGCGCATCCCCAGCGATAAATCGCTGGGCTATTTTCAAATGCTCTTCACGGAGCAAAGAAAGAGTCACTCATCAGGCGTATTGAGTGTCACTTGCAATTCGTCCCATCCAACGATTCCCGCGCGAATCAGTCGCGCGACCTCGCCGCTGACATCGACTACAGTTGAAGGCTGAGTTGACGCGGCACTACCGCCATCCACAATCAGCGCCAGTTTGTCGCTGAAATAACTCTCGACTTCGACGGCCGTGCGGGCGGGCGGATGATTGGACGGGTTCGCGCTGGTGGCCGTCAGCGCGCCGCCGCACTCGCGCACTAAGTCTCTCACAGCGTTGTCGGCAGGCAGGCGGACGCCGATGGTCCCGGTGCCTGCCGTCAACATAGTGGGTACTTCTTCGCGTGCTTGAGCCACCAGAGTTAAAGCACCCGGCCAATGACTTGTGGCGAGCGTCGCAAAGGCATTGGTTCGTTGAGCGATGAAGCGTTCGCTCTCAGCCGTGTCACTAACGATAACGAGGATTGGCTTCGTCTCTTCTCTGCTCTTCAAAGCCCGGAGTTTTTCGATGGCACGGGCGTTCATCGGATCAACTCCCAACCCGTAAAACGTATCGGTGCGATAAGCGATCACTTCCCCCCGACGAATCGCCGCCGCCGCCGTTTGTCTGGCTTCCTCTCCGTCAGCAAAAATTTTTGACACAGGCTATAATGTCCTCGTTCAAATTTTATCAGCTTGCGTAATTCCTGAGCGCCCTTGAAAGGCCGCCAGATTCTTTCGCCGCGACTCAGATGCCATCTAAAAACGATTCACGCGATCTTGATCTCAGCCGCTTTCCGGCGGCGGCGGTCACGACCGACACGACGCAATTGTGTCTCTCCTGTTTGTTCAAGCTGTTTACCAAGCAGATGAATTTAGCGCCGCGCACCGCCTACTCCGAGATCAAGCGTTACGTCTTCTCTGTCCCGGAACTGACCGGGAAAGAGTTGACGCGGCCGTTCTTCCGCAACGCGGAGAAGAATCCACGCTGCCCGTCTTGTAACGCCGCGCGGCGCTCTCACGCGCGGCTCGACATTTATCGCATTGAGGGCGGGAAGCAGACGGACGCCGCGCGCCGCGCACTCGTTAAATCGCTGCCGAAGATGGCGGAGAACTTCCAGATCATCGAAGTTAAGACGACGCGGCGGGCGGCCTTCTACGAGTGGCTTGATGCGCTCGGCCGCACGCTCGACTTCGCCGACGATACGTGGCTCGTCAGCGCGACCCGCGCCCTCTTGGAGCGGCGGGAGCCGAAACTTGACGGCGCGGAAACTTTTTCCGGCGTGCGCGCTGTGCGGCGCTCACAAAGATTGACTGAAGGTTGGGAGCGTGACGGCGCGCGTCTGTTTCTCTCGCCGCCGTTGTACGGAGAGGCGCTACTAATCCAGTACCTCATCAGCCGGGCGCAGACGCACGGCGGCTTAACGCTCGACGGCCGCCTGACGCTGCCGGAACTTTTGCGCCGCCTGCGTCACGCCGGATTATTCGCCGCGACATCGGCCGCCGGCGCGGATCAATTTGAGCTATTGGAACAAGCCATCAATGGGTTGGCCGGCGGCGACGAAACTCTCAAATACTATTATCTCATCGACCGCCGCGACTTTTTGGACACAGTGAAATCCGTCTATTCGTCTTTCGCAACCTGACGAACTCCATCCCGTTCTGAATCGAAGCGCGCACCATTGGGACGCGTGTAGGGGCTGACGTAGCCCCCGGCGTTAGATGCTCGTCTCGTTGCGCGACTTGTCGCGGTGGCGCTCGAAGGCGAGGGCGATCAGGCGGGTGAGGAGTTGTGTGAAATCAAGGCCGGTGGCGGCCCACATTTTCGGGAAGCCGGAAAGGTCGGTCAGGCCGGGACAGGTGTTCAGTTCGTTGAGTAGCAGTTCGCCCGTGTCGCGTCGCAGGAAAAAATCCACGCGCGCGAAGCCGGAGCCATCAATGGATTGAAAGGCTTGCACGGCCATCCGCTGCACACGCGCGATGAGCGACTTGTTGAGTGCGGCTGGGACGACGAATTCGACGTGGCCGGTGTTGCCGTATTTCTCCTCGTAGTCGAGGAACGCGCCCTGTTGGTCCAGCACCACGTATTCGCCCGGCAGGCTGGCCTCCGGTTCCTCATTGCCGATCACCCCGCATTCAATCTCGCGTGCGTCGAGACCTTCTTCCACGATGATCTTGCGGTCATAACGCGCCGCCAATTCGACGGCTT